>JAFGQF010000169.1 GCA_016935775.1 Caldifarciminota bacterium | reverse complement strand
GGGATATCGAGCAACGCGCCCTGGGTCGAGGAAGTCTGGGTAAGCTACACCCAGCGCCACGACGTCGGCGCGGAGGCGATCCTCGCGCCGGGCGACACGGTCAGCCAGCACCAGCAGGTCACGCCCCGCGTGGTCGTCCGCAACTTCGGGACCAGCGTCGAGACCTTCCCGGTGACGATGCGCATCGGCAGCGACTACAACCAGACCGTCAACGATGTCACGCTGGCACCGGGACAGGTCGACACCGTGGAGTTCGCCGAGAAGTGGACCGCCGGCACGGTCGGGGACTTCCCGACCCGGGCCTACACCAGGATGGCCACCGACGAGGACCGTTCCAACGACACGGTCTACGGCGTGGTAACGGTCAACGTGCCGGTTCACGATGTCGGGGCCTACGAGATACTGGCGCCGGTCGGGCTGCTGGATTCGGGGGTAGTCGTTACCCCGAGGGTGATGGTTCGTAACTTCGGGTCGAGCGAAGAGGTCTTCCCGGTCACTCTGAAGATCGGCTCCGGCTACTCGCGGACCGTCTCCGGGATACGGCTCAGCGGGGGCGAGGAGGCGATGGTCACGTTCCCTGACTGGACCGCTGCGCCGATCGGGCGCTACGAGGTTCGAGCCTACACCCACATGTACAACGACGACAACCGGTCCAACGACTCGGTGATGGACACCGTCGTGGTCTACGTGAACCGGCATGACGTCGGCCCGACCGGTATCCGGGTGCCGGCGCGCAAGGTGCTGGTCGGGAATGAAGTCTGGCCCAGCGTGGTTGTCCAGAACTTCGGCGGCTATGCCGAGACATTCGACCTCGAGGTGACGATCGAGGACGAGGCACGCGCGGTCGTGTTCCGGGAGCAGGAGCAGGTGGCCGGCCTGGAGCTGGGCGAGGCCCGGCTGGTGACGTTCACTGAGCACTCCTGGACAGCCAGCCCGGTCGGCAATTACCGGGCCTGGGCCGTGACGAAGCTGGCCGGAGATGAGAACCCGGCCAACGACGAGTTCGGGCCCGAAGGAGTGATGGTCCGGGACATCCCGCCGTGGCCGGGCGGCTGGGCCGAGGTCGAGACGATGCCGTCGGCGCCTTCGGGCAAGCCGGTGAAGCGCGGCGGCTGGCTGACGGGCGGCCCGGAGGCGACCATCTTCGCGGCCAAGGGCAACAAGACATCCGATTTCTACGTCTTCAACCCGGTCGCGAACACCTGGACCTCGCGGGCGGAGATAATGGCGGGTATCGAGGGCAAGTTGCCGGACAAGGGCTGCCGGGGCGCGTGGGACGGCGGCGACCACGTCTATATGACCAAGGGCGCCAACACCTTCGGGTTCCACTGCTACCACATCGCCGCCGACTCCTGGAGTCGGCGGCCGGACGTGCCCGAGGGGCCGGGCCGCAAGAAGGTGAAGGGCGGCACCGACATGGTCTACGTTGTCCGCGGCGATACCGGCTGGGTCTACCTGCTCAAGGGCTACCGGACAGAGTTCTACCGCTACAACACGGTGGCCGCGCGCTGGGACACCCTGCCCGACGCCCCGAGCCGGGTCAAGCCCAAGTGGGACAAGGGTTCGTGGCTGGTCTACGACGAGGCGAACGCCATCTACGCTCACCAGGCCAAGTATTACGACCGCGCGACCAACCACCACTACATGTTCCGCTATGACATCGACGGCGACTCCTGGGAGACCGCCGCGCTGACCGGGATGCCGCTGCTCGGGCTTCACGCGGGCCGGCTGCGCAAGAAGAAGGCCAAGGACGGCAGCGCGGGCGCCTGGGACGACGGCGCGATCAGCGCTATCAAGGGCGGGAATACCCAGCAGTTCTTCACCTACAACCCGGAGACCGACAGCTGGACAGAACTGGATACGATCCCGGCGCTCGGGACGACCGGCCGCAAGAAGCTGGTCAAGCACGGCGCCGACCTCGTCAGCTACGGCAACGGCGTGTTCTTCGCGCTCAAGGGCAACAAGACCCGCGAGATGTGGCGCTACTGCTTTGCCGGTGCGGTTGGCCCGAGGCCCCGCCGGGGAAGCGCGGCGATGGCCGGTCCGGCCGGCCTGCGTGAGCTCGGGCTGCAGGTGAGGCCCAACCCGGTCGCCAGCGGGTTCGCGACCGTTCGTTACTCGGTTTCGACAGCCGGACCGGGGCGACTCAGCGTCTACGACGCGGGCGGCCGCCGGGTTGCCGACCTGGCGCTCCACGTCGAGCGAAGCGGCGCGGTGAGCCTTGACCTGCGCCACCTGCCGGCAGGCAGCTACCTCGCGCGGCTGGATGCGGGCGGCCGGTGCACCAGCCGCCGGTTCGTGCTCTACTAGGCCGGGTTTCGTTTCTTCCGGGGGGCGGCCGCAGGCCGCCCCCTTCATTTCGAGGCGGGCTGCCGGCTCTTGACCGATTTCGAACGCGGACTAGTATCTTTCCAGGAGGCTCGATGAATCGCACACCGGCTCTTCTTCTTACGTTTGCTGTCGGCCTCGTGACCGCCCAGTCGGTGCCGTCGAACTGGCAGTGGACGCGCTGGAACTGCCGTGTCGGCACCGGCAACTACGCCCACTTCGGCGGCATCGTTCGCTCGAACGGCGGCGGCGTCTTCACCGGCGGCGACCTGGACTTCGATGATGGCTGGAGCCAGTCGCCGGCCGGCGCCTGCTACGACCCGTCCCAGGTTTCGCTCGAGCGTGTCTGGCAGCAGCACTGGCTGAATTCGGGCGATGACTATGCCCGCGGGGTCGCCCATTCGCCGCTGCGGCAGGCGTTCTACCTCGGCGGGACGTTCTATGGCAACGCCGGGGATGCGGGAGTTGTCCGTTTCCTCGAAGCCGACGGCTCGCGCTACCTGGGGCGTCACTACCTGAGCGGCGGCCAGTCCTGCCAGTCGCTGTGCAGCCGCGATTTCCCGGCGCTGGCGATGACCCGGGTCTGGGCCGTCGGCGTCAACCAGGTGACCGGCCAGGGTTCAAACTTCGCGGTCTTTGCCTACGTGGACTCGGGCAGCGGTCCGCTCGCCCGGGCATCGGTCCAGTACAGCGGGCCCGGCACGCAGCGCGACTCGGCCATCGCCGCGGTCTGCGACGGCGAGACGCTGTTCGTCACCGGCGTCACCCGGCTGTCATCGGGCTACGACAACTTCTGGACGATGGCTTTCAGCAAGGACCTCGCGACCCGTTACTGGCAGCACGTCTGGCCCAACCAGGTCCTGACGCACCAGCCCTCCGACATCGTCGTCGGCCCGGACGGCTACATCTACGTCTGCGGTACCGGCCAGCAGGTGACCGGGGACAACGACTTCGTGGCGGTGAAGTACCGGCGCAACGGCACGGTCGCCGGTTACCGGTACTTCAACATGGACGGGTCGCAGTCGGCCGTCTGCCGGGACGCCGACATCCTTTGGGACGGGGTCGACCCGGGCAACTACTCGGTCTGGCTGACCGGCCACGCGCCGTCGAACCGCATCGCGACGGCGAGGCTGACGCCGGGGATGGACTCGAGCTGGGCGAGCGCCTTTCGGCCCAACGACTACTACGCCGAGGGAACGCAGGTCTGCTGTGACGGCCCGGCCGGCCGGGTGGTGGTGGGCGGCAGGATCAGCTCGGGGGGCTTCTACTTCTGCCTGCTCGAGTACACCGACGGCAGCCCGCCGGCGGTGACCGGCTACGGCGACTTCCTGCTCACCGACCTGGCCACGAACGAGAAGGACAATGTCGGCCTGGTGCTGGCCGGGCCGGACTTGGCTTACCTTGCCGGTATTGACGGCACGGGCACCAGTGACCTGTACGTCGTCGAGTTCGGCCGGACCTACGTTCACGACGTCGGCGTCATCGCGCTGCTGGCGCCGGCGGACACGGTCCTGCTCGGGCAGGCGGTCACGCCCCAATGCCGGGTGAGGAACTTCGGCACCAGCACCGAGAGCTTCAGTGCCCGGTGTGCGATCGAGGGCGAGAATCATCGCACGGCAACGGTCAGCGGGCTCGCGCCCGGCCAGGAGCAGACGGTTTCGTTCGCGAACTGGACCCCGAGCGCGCCCGGCCGGTTCGCGGTCCGGTGCTCGACGATGCTCGCGGCCGACCAGCGCCGCTGGAACGACGCCGAGAGCGGCTCGGTGTTCGTATTGCTTCGCGACGTCGGCGCGGTCGAGATACTGGAGCCGGCCGGGCACTATGACCCGGGCGTGGTGGTCGAGCCCCGCGCGACCTGGACCAACCACGGCAACGTGCCGGCCGATTTCGAGGCGTGGATGCTGCTCGACGACCCGGGCGGCGCGCGGGTGTACGCCGAGCTGGTGGGCGTCGCCGGGCTGGCGCCGGGCGCGGAGACAACCCTGGCCGCGTTCCCGCTGTTCCCGCTCGACTCAGCCGGGACCTGGACCGCGCGCTGCAGCACCCGGCTGGCGGGCGACATGGTGGACACCAACGACGTCATCGAGGCGGGGTTCAGCGTCGGCTCGGCGGACGTCGGCGTCACCCGGCTGCTGGCGCCGCAAGGCACGGTTGACACCGGCACCGTGGTGGTCCCGGCGGCGAGCGTCCGCAACCACGGCGACATCCGGACCGGTTTCCGGGCGTGGTTCGCGTTGGGCGCGCCGGGCGAAGTCGAGGTCTACCGCGAGTCGCTCGACGTCGAGCCGCTGCCCGCCGGCGAAGAGGACACGCTTGAGTTCCCGCAGTTCGACGTCGGACTGATCGAGGGAGAATGGACGACCCGCTGCTCGGTGTTCGTCGTCGGCGACGAGCTGTCTGCCAACGACACGCTCGGCAGCGGGTTCCGGGTGATCGCCCGGACGAGCTGGCCGCCGGGCTGGGAAGAGGTCGAGTCGATGCCGTCCTCGCCGTCCGGCCGGGCGGTCAAGGACGGCGGCTGGCTGGCAATCGGCAGTGCCGGTATCATCTACGCGGCCAAGGGCAACAAAGCCCCGGATTTCTACGGCTATGAGCCGCGCACGGGCACCTGGACGACGCTGGCGTCCTTTCCTCCCGGCACCGAGGGAAAGCCGCCGCGCAAGGGCAGTCGCGGCGTGCACGACGGCGAGGGCCTGGTGTACGCCACCAAGGGCAACAACACGCTCGGGTTCTGGCGGTACGAGCCAGCGACCGACAACTGGCAGCAGCTCCCGGACGTGCCGCTCGGCGGCCTGCGTAAGAAGGTCAAGGGCGGAACCGACCTTGTTCACGTCACGAAGGACGACACCGCCTGGGTCTATCTCCTGAAAGGCTACCGGGACGAGTTCTACCGGTTCAATGTCCCGGCCGGGCGCTGGGACACGATGCCCCGGGCGCCGGCCGGCCAGAAGCCGAAATGGGACAAGGGGTCGTGGCTCGTCCACGACGGCGAGCGCACAATCTACGCCCACAAGGCCAAGTACTATGACAGGTCACTGCTCGAGCACGAGTTCTGGCGCTACGACCTGCCGGGCGACAGCTGGCACCAGTCGCGGGCGCGCGGGATGCCGCTGGTCGGCCTGCACTCGGGCCGGCTGCGCAAGAAGAAGGCCAAGGACGGCGGCTGCGGCGCCTGGTCGGACAACGAGATTCACGCGCTCAAGGGCGGCAACACCCAGCAGTTCTTCAAGTACCTGGCTTTGGCCGATTCGTGGGTCGAGCTCGACACGATGCCGACCTTCGGTACGACCAACCGCAAGAAGCGGGTCAAGTCCGGCGGCGATATTGTCGCCTACGGCGGCGGGGCGTTCTTTGCGCTCAAGGGCAACAAGACGCGGGAGCTCTGGCGTTACGTTGTCCGCGACCAGGTCGCGCTGCCGGGGCGGGAGCGAGTCCGGGCCGGGGTCCAGGCCTTTGCCGGCGAGCCCCGGGCCGCGGGCCTCGTCATCGAGCCCAACCCGCTGGCCGGCGGGCTGGTAACCGTGCGGGCGCCGGCCGGGTGCGGGGCGGCGCGGGTCCGGGTTTTCGACGCGGCCGGGCGCTGCGTCCTGACCCGGGAACTCGTGAGCCGGAACCCGGCGGCCGCGACCGTGCTCGACTGCCGCGGGCTCGCAAGCGGGGTGTACCTGGTGCGGCTCGACGGTGGAGCGGCGCTGACCGGGCGGCTGGTTATCAGCCGCTAGCCGCCGCGAAAGAAGCCGGCCCGCGCGGGCGGGCCGGCAGCTCCAGCGGCAGGACTCGAACCTGCAACATTCCGGTTAACAGCCGGATGCTCTGCCAGTTGAGCTACGCTGGAATCTCCAACTGACCGCAGAATGGTAGCGGCGCAGCCCGGCCCAGTCAAGCCGGGCGTCAACGCACGAGGGCGAACTTGCCGATGCCTTCGCCGAAGGTTGTTTCGAGCACGCACAGGTACAGCCCGGAAGCCACCGGTTCGCCGGCGGCGTTGGTCCCGTCCCAGAATGCGCCGGCGCGCTCGAGCAGGCCGATGTCTGCGTAACGGCCGGGCCGGCCGATGAGCTCGGCGTCGAGCCGGATGGTGTCCACCAGCACGCCCGAAGCGGTGAAGACGGCCAGCCGGGCGCGGGATGCGGGCCGGGTGATGTCGAGCCCGAAGAAGACCCGGCCGTCGCGGGCCGGCGAATAGGGATTCGGGAACGCCCAGGGCCGGTCGCCGGGCACGGGCCGGACCGAGGGCTCGGGCGGGTAGACCGCGAAGGCCGAGTCAACCCGCGGCACGCCGAAGCCGAAGGTGCAGCTCTGGGTTGACCGGGTCGCGGTCGAGAAGAGCGCCGCCTTGAGCGACTCGGCGGTCCACGACGGGTGGGCTTCCTTGAGCAGGGCGCAGGCGCCGGCGATGAGCGCGGTGGCGCAGGACGTGCCGACACTGCCTTCGAGCGCGCCGGTCGAGTCGGGCGCGCAGACCGCGACCGTGTCCGACAGCGCGACCAGCTCGGGCTTGGTTCGGCCGTCCGATGTCGGGCCGGTGCCGGTACCGCGCCAGGGGAGCATGTTCCGTTCGACACCGCCGGCGCTGATGACGCCCTCGGCGTCGGCCGGCGCGGTGATGTAGGGAACCCCGAGCGGGTAGCGGGTGGTATCGCGGTTGCCCATCGCGGTGACGACGACGAGCCCGCGCTCGGCGGCGAGCGACGCGGCGACCGAGACCGGCGCCGTCTTCCCGTCGAACTGGTCATCGGTGTACCAGCCGCGGTAGCCGAGCGAGGTGGAGACGATGTCGGCCCCGAGCCGCTCGGCCCATTCCAGGGCCTGGATATAGGTATCTTCCTCGAGGTCGTACTCGTAGTAGCGGCCGCTCTTGACCTTGTGCAGCTCGGTTTTGGCGACGAGCAGGTCCACGCCGGGCGCGATGCCGACGATGCCGCCCTGCTGGTAGCCGGCGATGATCGAGGCCATCCGGGTGCCGTGGTCGGGCTGGTCGAACGAAAACCGGGCAGTGTCGCCCGGCTCCCAGCCGGCGTTGTCGTCGCCGCGCATCAGCCAGGTGACGCGGGTCGCGCCGGCACGGGACGCGATTGCCGGCTGGCAGCCGAACCCGGTCGTGTCGAGCAGTTCGGCCGGGCTCCAGGTGAGGCCGTCGTCGGTGGACACGCGGCGCCACAGGCTGCCGGCGCTGCCCGAGACGAGCGTGAGCCTGCCGGCATCGCGGGATACCGCCAGCTCGCCGACCGTCAGGGTCGTGTCGGTCAGCGCGGGCCGCGGCTGCCAGGTCGCGCCCAGGTCGGGCGAGTGGAGCAGGCGCAGCCGGGTGAAGGGCGGCTCGGAAACGTCGCGGTAGAACAGGAACAGGTCTTCGTCTTCGGAGCAGAGTTTCGCTCCCCAGGCCCGTGAGCTGACCAGCTCCTCGGCCGGGCCGAAGCCGAGCCCGCCGTTGTCGGAGCGGAACTGGAGGATGCGGCCGGTGCGCAGGCCGGTGCCGATGATCGTCACCCGGCCCGCGGCCGCGGCCAGTTCGAGACCGTCCAGCGCTTCAGGAGCGGCGATATCCGCGGCCAGGAGCCAGTCCGGGTCGGGCGCGGTCGAGTCGGCGAGCCCGGCCAGGAAGTTGACGACCGAGTCGGCGCTGACATAGGCCAGCCGCAGCGTGTCGCCGTCGTGCTGCAGTGAGGGGTAGCGGCCCGCGCCGAGGCTGATGGGCGTGCCGCGCCAGGTGCCGGCGCGATGCCAGGACAGAAAGATGTAGGCGGCGAGCCCGCCCGAGTAAGCGTAGCCGATGTCGTTCCAGGCCAGCCAGGACACCGGGCCGCGGCCGGCAAAACGCAGGTTCTCGAAGCTGTGAAACGACGCCTGCGACGCGCGCTGGGACAGGGCCAGCGGTTCGGGGTCAGACCAGGACGCGCCGAAGTCGTCCGACGCGGTGACGAACAGGCCGCGCCGGGGCGAGCTGTAGCCGTAGGCGAAGCTGTCGGCGGCAAAGGCGAGGTGAAGCGTGCCCGAGCCCGGCTGGTCGTGGAGCGCCGGGTCCTTGGCCAGGCCGAAGTAGCGCAGGTTCTCGACTGTCGAGGGCTGCCAGCCGCCGGCCGAGGACGATGCCCGGAAGTTGTCGCCGGACAGGAAGTCGTGCTGCGCGGCGATGCGCAGGTGCTCGACCGCGACATGGCCGGGCTTGATCCCGGTGTCGAATATCGCCAGCCGGACGCCCGAGCCGAAGAACCCGCGGAAGAAGACCTCGGGCACGCCCATCATCCGGGCCTGGTCGAAGGACGGGCCGTAGAACCGGTGCGCCTCGGCCGAGTCCACCGCGCTGGAGCGGATTGAGCGGGGCCGGGCGAGCGGGAAAACCTCGTCGGTGACGGTGCGCTGCTCGC
>JAFGQF010000168.1 GCA_016935775.1 Caldifarciminota bacterium | reverse complement strand
TCCTGCTCTTCGCCGACTACCTGCTGCCCGGGGTGCGCAACTACAAGCTCACCCCGGAGAACGACGGCCTCAAGCTCGTCCGACGCAGGAAGTAGCGTTCGGACTGCGTCACGGGCCGAACGCTATCCTGAGACCCTTCGGGTCGAAGGACCTCACCGGCCCGTTTGCCCGGGGCTTGACAGTTCGCCCGGGCCGGATACTCTAACAGACTGACTCCATGATGAAACTGGCCGTGCTGACTCTTTCGATACTGGCGCTGGCGGGCGTAGGTGCCGTCCCGTTCGGGGCTTTGCCCGCGAACGGGCCCGCAAAACAGCGGGACGCGGTCGTGCTGTTCGTGTCCGGCCGGCTGTTCTGCGAGGACGTGCTCGAGCAGGTGCGCATCGAGCTGCTGCGCGCCGGCCACGACGTGCTCATCGCCGCGCCCGACACTCTCATCGCGGTCGGGATGGACCGGACCATCATCCGGCCCGACCTCAGGCTCGCCGATGCTGACCCGGCCGCGGCCCACGCCCTGGTCCTGGTCGGCGGCTCGGGAGCGATTCGCCACTGGACCGATTCGAGCCTGCACCGCGTCTGCCGGAGCTTCGTCGAAGCGGGCCGGCCGGTCGGCTCGGTCGGGCTCGCCAACATCTGCCTCGCCCGCGCCGGGCTGCTCGAAGGCCGCCGGGCGACGACGTTCCCGGACCGGGGCGCCATCGCCGAACTGCACCGTGCCGGCTCCCGCTACCGTCCCCGCGCGGTGGTCGTTGACGGCCCGGTCATCACCGGGCTCGATACGAAGGCGGCCCGCGAGTTCGGCCGGGCGCTGGTCGGCCTGCTGGAGAGGACCGGGCGATGAAGGCACTGCTCCAACGGGTGAGCGAATCCTCGGTCACGGTCGGCGGCGAGCCGGTCGCGGCGATCGGCCCGGGTCTCGTGGTCCTGCTCGGGGTCGGCGCCGGGGACAGCGAGACAACCTGCCGCAGTCTCGCGTCCCGGGTCGCCCGGCTGCGCATCTTCGAGGACGAGGCCGGGAAGATGAACCGCTCGCTGCTCGACACCGCCGGCGCCGCCCTGGTCGTCTCCCAGTTCACCCTCTACGCCGACACCTCGCGCGGCCTGCGCCCGTCGTTCACCGGCGCCTGCGAACCGACGCGCGCCCGCGAGCTCTACGAGCGGTTCGCCTCCGAACTCGGGTACCTAGGCGTGCCGGTTTGCACCGGCCGGTTCGGCGCGCGGATGCGCGTCGCGCTCACCAACGACGGGCCGGTCACCCTGATGCTCGAGGAACCCGAAAACGGCGCCGGGAAGGAACCGGAACGATGTTGAAAAGCATGACCGGGGTCGGTCGCGCCGAGGCGAAACTGACCCCCTGGAACGCCCGCGTGTCGGTGGACATCCGCACGGTGAACCACAAGTACTTCGAGCTCGTCCCGCGCCTGCCCGGCAGCATCGCCGGCCACGAGGGCGAGATTCGCGAGCTGGTCCGGCGCAAGGTCCGGCGCGGCTACGTCCAGCTCACGCTCAACATCGAGGGTTCGGCCGACGCGCCGGTCCTGGCCCTCGACGAGCGGCTGGTGAGCGACTACCTGAAACTCGCCCGCCAGCTCCAGGTGAAGCACAAGCTGCCCGGCACGGTGGACATCAACACCATCCTCTCCTTTCCCGGCATCATCGCCTCGGAGAAGACCGAGCAGAACCGCGCCCGGCTCTGGCGCCAGGTCCGCAAGGTCGTCAACGAGGCGCTCGACCGGCTGGTGAAGATGCGCCGGGTCGAGGGCGCCAACCTCTGCCGCGACATGCGCAAGCGCATCGCCCGCATCCAGCACGCGGTCCGCATCATCGAGCGCCGGGTCCCGGCCCGGCTCAAGGAGCGACGCCAGAACCTCGCGCTCCAGCTCAAGGAGCTCGACGTCCAGGCCGACCCCAGGCGGGTCGTCGAGGAAATCGCCTTCATCGCCGACAAGCTCGACATCCACGAGGAGTGCGTCCGGCTCCGCAGCCACTGCAGCGTCTTTGTGAAGGCGCTCGGCGTCACCTCGACCTCGGGCAAGAAACTCGACTTCCTGGCCCAGGAGATGCTGCGCGAGACCGACACCCTGTCGGCCAAGGCCCGCGACCTCGTCATCTCGCGCCGGGCGATCGAGATCAAGGGCGAGATCGAGAAGCTCAAGGAGCAGGTCCGGAATGTCGAGTAGCCACCACCCGTTCCTGGTGGTGCTGTCCTCGCCCTCGGGCGCGGGCAAGACCTCGATCTGCCGCGGGGTGGTGGCGCGCGACCCGGGCGTCGCCTACTCGGTCTCCGCGACCACCCGGCCGAAGCGCAAGGGCGAGGTCCACGGCCGGTCGTACTTCTTCTACTCCGAGAAGCAGTTCCTCGCCCGGGTCCGGCGCAACGGCCTGCTCGAGCACGCCCGGGTCTACGACCACTTCTACGGCACACCCCGGGCCAACGTGCTGGCCCGGTTCGGGCAGGGCCGCGACGTCATCGCCGACCTCGACATCCAGGGCATGCGCTCCTGCAAGCGGGCGCTCCCCGGCACGGTCGGCATCTTCATCACCGCGCCGTCGCGGGCCGAGCTGGCCCGCCGGCTGCGCGACCGCGGCACCGACTCGACCGCCACCATCGCCCGCCGCGAGGCCGAGCTCAAGGTAGAGCTCGCGGCGATACCCGATTTCGACTACCTGGTCGTCAACGACCGGCTCGAGGCCGCGGTCGACCGGGTGCTGGCAATCATCCGCGCCGAGCGGATGCGGACCGCGCGCCTGCGCGGGGTCGCGCTCCGGCTCGGCCAACCGAAGGGAGCCCGTTGATATGAGATTCGTTTCACTCGAGAAGATCTGGCAGGTCTACCCCAACAAGTACCAGGCCCTGAACGTCGCCGCGCTCGAGGCCCGGCGCGTCATCGAAGGCCTGAACAAGGGCGAGCTCCAGCTCGGCCGCAACATCTACGAGCACTCGCTCGAGCGGCTGGTCAACAGCGAGATCAACTACGACAAGTTGACCGAGGCCGAGATGGAAGCGCTCACCCGCGCCGGCTACGGCGAGACGGCCTACGGCCCGACGGCCTAGACCGGCCCGCCGGCCACAACCGATGCCCGCCCGGCGCCGAGCCGAGCCGCGCGCCCGTCGCGTCCTGCTGGGCGTGACCGGCGGCATCGCCGCCTACAAGACGCTCGAGCTGGTCCGCCGCTTCCGCGGGGCCGGTTGGGAGGTCCAGGTGGTGATGACCGACCACGCCCGCAAGCTGGTCGGGTCGCAGACCTTCGCCTCGCTCTCGGGCCGGCCGGTGGCGCACGAGCTGTTTCCCCGGCGCCGGCCGAATGCCGACAAGGAAAGCATCGCCCACATCGAGCTGGCCCGCTGGGCCGACCTCGTGCTGGTCGCGCCCGCCACCGCCAACATCATCGGCAAGCTCGCGTCGGGAATCGCCGACGACCTGCTCTCGACCGTGCTGCTGGCCGTGCCCGGGGCGCTGCGCGCCCGCGGCCGGGTCATCATCGCGCCGGCGATGAACACCCGGATGTGGCAGCACCCGTCGGTCCGCGCAAACCTCGACCGGCTGAAGGAGCAGGGCTGTGCCGTCGTCGGGCCCGACCCGGGCGAGCTCGCCTGCGGCGAATCCGGCCCCGGCCGTCTCGCCGCGGCGGACGACATCTTCGCCGCCTGCCGGGCCGCGCTCGTCGAAGACCGGCCCCTGCCCGACCTGGCCGGGGTGCGGGCGCTGGTCACCGCCGGCCGGACCGAGGAACCGCTCGACCCGGTCCGGGTAATCACCAACCGGTCCAGCGGCCGGATGGGCATCGCCATCGCCCGCCAGCTCCGGCTCTGCGGGGCCGACACCAGGCTGGTCTGCGGCGCGCTGTCCGAACCGCTGCCCGCCGGCATCCCGGTCACGACCGCGACCGCCGCCGAAGCGATGAAGGACGCGGTGCTCGCCGCCCTGCCCGCGACCGACCTGCTGGTGATGTGCGCCGCGGTCGCCGACTACCGGCCCGCCCGCGCCGGCCGCGCCAAGTCGCACGCCGCCCGGCTCAGCCTTGAACTGGAACGCACCCCCGATATCCTCAAGGCAGTGAGCCGGTCCGAACACCGGGCGGTCGTCGTCGGGTTCTCGCACGACCCGTCGGTCGCGGCGGCCCGGCGCAAGCTGAAAGAGAAGCGGCTCGACCTCGTGGTCGCCAACCCCTACGAGACCGCCGGCTCGGGCGCAATCCGGCCGGTGCTGGTTTCCCGGTCCGGCCCGTCGCGCCGGCTGGCCGAAATGCCCAAGGAAGATTTCGCCCGCGTGCTGGCGGCCGAGTGCGGCCGGCTGCTCGCAGAACGGAGAAAGTGACCGATGGCCCAGCCAACCGATAGCACGCGCAAACCGCCCCAGGCGCTCGACGCCGAGACCGCGGTGCTCGGCGCGATGCTGCTCGACACCGAGGCGGTCCCGCGGGTGATGGAAGCCCTCGGCACCGACCCGGTCCACTTCTACCTCCAGTCCCACCGCCGGGTCTACGAGGCGATCGTCAACCTCTACAACCAGAGCAAGCCGTCCGACGTCGTCTCGGTCGCCGGCGAGCTGAAGCGTCTCAAGGAGTTCGAGTCGGTCGGCGGGATGGAGTTCCTCTCCGGCCTGCTCGACAGCGTACTCACCACCGCCCACTGCGCCGAGCACGCGAAGATGGTGCTCGAGAAGTCCATCCAGCGCCAGCTCATCGAGACCGCCACCGAGATCGTCCAGCTCGGCTATGACGAGAGCAGCGTGGTCCAGGAACTGCTCGACCAGGCCGAGCAGAAGATCTTCTCCATCCGCCAGGCCGGCACCCGCAAGGGGTTCGTCGAAATCAAGCCCCTGCTCCACCTCGAGATGGAGCGGTTCGAGAAGGCCCGCGAGCACCACCGGCTGGTCACCGGCGTCGAGACCGGCTTCCACCAGCTCGACGAGATGACCTCGGGCTTCCAGCCCGGCGAGCTGATCATCGTCGCCGGCCGGCCCTCGATGGGCAAGACCGCGCTCGCGCTCAACGTCGCGGTCAACACGGCAACCCGCAACAAGACCCCGGTCGCAGTCTTCAGCCTCGAAATGTCGGACGAGTCGCTCACCGGCCGCATCCTCTGCTCGACCGCCGGCGTCTCGATGAAGAAGGTCCGGCGCGGGATGATCACCGACCGCGAGAAGCACCAGCTGACCGCCGCGCTCGGGCCGCTGAGCGAGGCGCCGATCTTCATCGACGACACCGCCGGCCTGAACGCGCTCGAAATCCGGGCCCGGGCCCGGCGCAAGAAGTCCGAGGCCGGCATCGGCCTGGTCATCATCGACTACCTCCAGCTGATGGAAGCCCACGGCGCCGGCCGCCGCGACCGCAACCGCCAGCAGGAAATCTCCGAGATCTCCCGCGCGCTCAAGGCGATGGCCAAGGAGCTGAACGTGCCGGTGGTGGCGCTGTCCCAGCTCTCGCGCCAGCCCGAGTCGCGGCCCGACAAGCGACCCCAGCTCTCCGACCTGCGCGAGTCCGGCGCCATCGAGCAGGACGCCGACCTCGTGCTGCTGCTCTACCGGGCCAAGTTCTACGCCCGCGAAGGCGACGAGGCCAATGACACCGCCGAGGTCATCATCGCCAAGCAGCGCAACGGCCCGCTCGGCCTGGTCAAGCTCACCTTCCTCGACGAGTGCATGCGCTTCGAGAACCCTTTCCTGCACGGCGTCGCCGGCCCGGCCGAGGAGGAGGAACCGGCGGCCGAGGGTGGCGAGGAAGAGGACGATTACCTGCCCGCCTGATTGGTGAAGAACACCGTCTTCGTCTGCCAGAACTGCGGCCACCAGAGCCCCCGCTGGCTCGGCCGCTGCCCGGGATGCGGCGAGTGGAATTCGTTCGTCGAGGAGGAGCGCATCACCCGCGCGAAGCCGAAGCGCCGGCAGGCGGTCGTGCCCGAGAACCGGCGGCCGGTGCGGCTCTCCGACGTCGCGGCCTCGAGCTGCGAGCGCCGCTCGACCGGCATCGGAGAGCTCGACCGGGTGCTCGGCGGCGGGCTCGTGCCCGGCTCGCTGATCCTCATCGGCGGCGAGCCCGGCATCGGCAAGTCCACGCTGACGCTCCAGGTCTGCGACCGCCAGGCCGCGGCCGGCGCCGGCGTGCTCTACGTCTCGGGCGAGGAATCGGCCGAGCAGCTCCGCATCCGGGCCGCGCGGCTCGGCATCAAGGGCGACAGCATCAGCGTGCTCTGCACCGTCGGCCTCGAAGACATCGTCGAGGCCGCCCAGTCGCTCCAGCCCGGCCTGCTGGTGGTGGACTCGATCCAGACCGTCTTCAGCTCGACGCTCTCCAGCGCGCCGGGCAGCGTCTCCCAGGTGCGCGAGTGCACCGCCGAGCTGCTCCGGCTCGCCAAGGCGCGGCAGATGACCACCGTGCTCGTCGGCCACGTCACCAAGTTCGGGGCAATCGCCGGCCCCAAGACGCTCGAGCACATGGTTGACACCGTGCTCAGCTTCGAGGGCGAGCGGTTCCAGCAGTACCGGCTGATCCGCGCCGCCAAGAACCGCTTCGGCTCGACCAACGAGGTCGGCGTGTTCGAGATGGCCGACACCGGCCTCGTCGAGGTCACCAACCCGTCCCGCTTCTTCCTCTCCGACCGCCGCGAGAACGTCTCCGGTTCGGCGGTCGCGGCCACGCTCGAAGGCACCCGGCCGCTGCTGGTCGAAATCCAGGCGCTCGCCGCCAGGACGCCCTACGCCCTGCCCCAGCGCGTCGCCAACGGCTTCGACGCCCGGCGGCTCTCGATGCTGCTCTGCGTGCTCGAGCGCCGCGCCGGGGTCAACACCTCGGGCCAGGACGTCTTCCTCAACGTCGCCGGCGGCCTGCGCATCCAGGAGCCGGCGGCCGACCTCGGCGTGGTCGCGGCGGTCGCCTCGTCGGTGCGCGACGCCGCGGTCCGGCCCGACTGCGTGCTCATCGGCGAGGTCGGGCTGGGCGGCGAGGTCCGCTCGGTATCCCGGGCCGCGGACCGCCTCAAGGAGGCGGCCCGGCTCGGTTTCGGCAGTGCAATTCTCCCCCGGCGCAACCTGTCAAAGAAGCTGGACGCCGGGGTCGAGGTCTTTCCCGCAGACACGGTCCGCCAGGCGCTCGAAATCCTCGAGGTCGTCCGGTGACGCGGGCCGGCTCTGCCCACGGAGGTTCGAATGCTCTTCAGCAAGCCCAGGAACTTCATCATCGACCTGGAAACGGTCGCCGACCCGCGCGTTGTCCGGTTCCTCGAATACGGGCTGGTGACCGGCCGGTTCATCGTCCCCGAGCCGCCCGCGCCGTCCGGCTCAGAGGAATCTGACCACCTCGCCGCCCGCGCCCGCGAGAACATCGAGCGGCTGCGCAAGGTCAAGGGAGTCACGGTCCGGCTCGAACCCGCCCTGGCGGACCGCGACCGGCTCGCCGCGGCCCTGCGCAAACACAGGGCCACGCTCCTGACCGCCAACCCCGGCTACCGGGACGCGTTCGACGGCGTGCCGGTCGTCACGACCACGGACATCTACGAGCTGTTCAAGCCGGTCCATCTCACCGGCAACCAGCTTGTCGTCCGGGTCACCAAGCGCGGCAAGGAAAAAGACGAGGGCGTCGGCTTTGTCGAGGGCGGGGTCAAAGTGGTGGTCGAAGGCGGCGCCGACTTTCTCGGCCAGGAAATCGAAGTCCTGGTCCAGGGCGCGCTCGACACCGACGCCGGCCGCATCGTCTTCGCCCGGCCCCGGTTCACCGAGGTCAAGTAGCCGGCTTGACCGCCCGGGCACCGGTCCTACAATGGACCGTGCGCCGCATGCTGCTGTTGGCCCTGACGCTGCTCCTGCTCGGCTGCAAGGACCCGTTCGACTTCGAACCGCACGACCCGTCGCTTCCGAATCCGCCCGGCCCGCCGATTCTCGTCTACCCGGAAGACGGGAAGAAGTTCAAGTACGACACCCCCTACCCGCGCGACGTCACCCTGAAGTGGAACGCGGTACCCGGGGCCGAGTTCTACCAGGTGGAGATCTACCGGGACTCGGTCCTGACCGAGCCCAACCTCTACGTCCCGCTCATCAACTACGTCTACGCCGCCCAGGTGACGGTTTCGTTCCGGACCTACGGTTTCTACTACTGGCGGGTGCGGGCCGACAGCCCGCGCCGCTGGAACGCACTGACCGACTGGTCCGGGGTCTGGGTGTTCGCCCTGCCCAACCCGACCGACTGACCAATCCGACTGCCGATTTCCGATTGCCG
>JAFGQF010000167.1 GCA_016935775.1 Caldifarciminota bacterium | reverse complement strand
TCGGCCCGGCGGTTCAGTCCAATTCCCGCAGCCGGCTATCTGCCGGCCTTGATTCCCCGTTCAGTATCCGGTCTTGCGGCGACAGTCTGAGCATCGCACTCCTTCGCTCTGCCTCCGGTCCTCTTCGACGCGCACCCGGTTATGGACCTCCCGGGCGTGCCGCTGCGTCAGCCTCTTATACCATACAGGGGGGGATAATGTCAAGGCCGAGTTTGTCAAGTCCCGGCTGCAGGCCTCGAAACAGGGGAAGCCCCCCCTATCACAAGGTCGTCTAGCCCCGACGGGCCGGTACTGCGGTCGGATATCGTACCCGGACCGGGCACCGCCCCGGGTACGGCATCATACACCGTCCGGGGGCATGCCCCGGGCAGGCCCTTCCAGAAACCTGTCAAGACCCCGATGATACCCTAAGCTGCCGCCGTTCGGCAACTTGGGCGTGATGGCGCAGAGGGACCCTACTCGCCGGCCAGGAACCGGCCGCAAGGCTCACCGGCCGGCGATGGCCTGTTCCAGCTTCTGTTCGAGCAGCCGCACCGCCTCGCCGGTGCTGTCGTCGAAACGGAAGTTGAACCGCGGGTCGGGCTCGCGCAAGGGGAAGTTCGGCAGCAGTTCGAGGAACCGGGCGACGTCCTGCTCGGTGTGCTCGAGCCGGCCGTGGATGCCCCAGCCGGTGCGCTCAAGCATACGGGCGTTGATTTCCTGCTCGTACTGGCCGGACTGGGGAAAGGCCAAGAGCGGCTTGCGCAGGTGCAGCGCCTCGGAGGTGAGCTGGTGCCCGGCCGGCGCGATCATCCCGCGGCAGGCGGCCAGCGACTGGGCAAAGTCGTGCTCGCGTGAGGGGAAAACCCGGAACCGCGTGCCCGGGAACTTGTCCAGCACCGGCAGGATGTGCTCGTCGAACCCGCGCCGGGCGTAGACGAGGATGAAGTCCTCCGGCGGTTCCCGGCGACCGGCGATTTCCGGCCGGAGCAGCGCGCCGATGTCGCCGTCGTAGAACGACGAGAGTATCCTGCCGGTCGCGACCGGCATCATTATCCGGTTCACCGTCCAGGCGATGAACCACGACGGCTGGAACTTCGGGAACAGGTCCACCACGCCCTGGTGGTTGAACAGGATGGACGGGATGCCGGCGAGCCGCGCGGCCCGCGGCAGGAACGGCTCGTAGTCGGCCACCACCGCGTCCGCCCCGAGCGCCTCGAGCTTGCGCGCCAGCGCCCGCACCAGCCGGCCGCCGCGCCAGAACAGCCCGGCGTTGGCGCGGACGGTCGCCCAGTTGCGGACCTTGTTGCCGTCGTAGAGCGTCGGCGTGTAGGGCATCGCGTGGAAGGTGCACCGGGGCAGCCGCGGCTGCATCGTCAGCCGGGTGTGGCGCGGGCACCAGATGGTGACCCGGTGCCGCTCGGACAGCGGGCCGCAGAGCGCGGTCATCCGCGTCGCGTGACCCGACCCTTCGCCGTTCAGCGATACCGCGATGTGCATCGCCTCAGCCCGGCAGTTGTCCTCTTCTCGCGGCGCTCACCGGCCGGATTCTACCCCCGGCACTTCCCGACTGCAAGCCGCACGGCCCGCTTGGCCTTCGGCGGTTCCTTCGGCTATAATATCCCGTCTTGATGGCAAACCGACTTCGGAGGTCAAAGTGAAGAGAACCGCCCTGCTCGCGCTGGCGCTCGCCGCCACGGCCCTCGCCTTCCTGCCCGGGCCGGAACAGGCCGAGACCAAATGGCTGCTGCCCGGGCTCGAGCCGCCGGCGCTCGACGCCGAATCCAGCCACACCTGGGATGCCCGCTTCTACCGAATCGACCTCGACCTGCCGATGACCGACGGCTCGATGAACGCCCGCTGCGGCGTCTGGCTCACCAGCCGCGTGCCCGCGCTCGACACCGTCACCTTCAACTTCACCCGGCTGGTCTGCGACTCGGTCAAGCGCGGCGGCCAGCACCTCGACTTCTACGACTCCTACCTCTACCTCGACGTCTACCTCGACAGCCCGCTCGCCGAAGGCGATTCGACCTGGCTCGACATCTGGTACCACCGCAGCTCCTCGACCCAGAACCGCGGCTTCTACTACTACCTCAAGGGCTCGGGCAGCAACCGCAACCACTCGGTCTGCTACTCGATGACCGAGCCCGAGGACGCGCGCTACTGGTTCCCCTGCTGGGACGAGCCCTGGGACAAGGCCGAGCAGGGCGTCCAGGTGAACATCACCGTGCCCGACAGCTTCCAGGCCTGCGCCAACGGCCTGCTCGACAGCGTCACCACCGGCGGCGGCAGGAAGACGCACTGGTGGACCCACCGCTACCCGGTTCCGACCTACCTCGTCAACTTCAACGCCAGCCGCTTCGCCTTCATCGAACAGCACGCGCTCGCCTCGGCGACCGACTCCATCCCGGTGTACAACTACGTCTGGCCCGAGGATTCCGCCGCCGCGGTCAACTCCTTCTCCAAGGTCCCGGACATGATCGAGTTCTACTCGCGCCCGGACCGGTTCGGCGACTACCCGTTCCTCGAGGAAAAGTACGGCCACGTCGCGGTCTATCCGTTCAGCTTCGGCGGGATGGAGCACCAGACGATGACCACCGTCCACCGCCAGTGGGTCACCAACGGCTCCGAGTCGGGCATCGCCCACGAGCTCGGCCACATGTGGTACGGCGACTTCGTCACCTGCCACGATTGGCGCGAAATCTGGCTCAACGAGGGCGGGGCCAGCTACTTAGACCCGCTCTGGATGCACCACTACTACGGCCGCGGCCGGTTCCTGCAGGACATGGACGACTACGCCCAGTACTTCTTCCAGGCCGACCAGCAGGACCGCCACCCCATCTACAACCCCGGCCTCGCCCGGCTCTTCGACTACGGCCACACCTACTGCAAGGCCGCCTGGGTGAACCACATGCTCCGCTACGTCGAGAAGGACACGGCCTTCGACGCGCCCGGCACCTGGTGGGAGACCGAGCGCGCCTGGCTCGACAGCTTCGCCTACGGCACCAGCACCACCGAAGACCGCAAGCGCATCCACGAGCTCCACACCGGGCTCGAACTCGACTGGTTCTTCGACGAGTGGGTCTTCCATGCCGGGTTCCCGGACTACACCGTCAACTGGTTCAACCGCGAGACCACCGACGGCTGGGAACTGGTGGTGGACGTCGGCCAGGACAACGGCTCGCTCGCGCCCGGCTGCTTCCGGATGCCGGTCGAGCTGATGGTCACGGTCAACGGCACCGATACCCTGCTGCGCTGGGACATCGCTCGGAACCCCCAGCGCGACGTCTTTTCGATGCCCGGGCAGGTGACCGGCGTCGTCTTCGACCCGGGCAAGTGGCTGCTGCACAAGCAGAGCATCACCTCGGGCATCGAGAACGAACT
>JAFGQF010000166.1 GCA_016935775.1 Caldifarciminota bacterium | reverse complement strand
TGCCCGAGTCGTCGGTGGCGTCCCAGGTCCAGCGGTGGACGCCGGGTTCGAGCCGGGCGTCGGCCAGGCGCCGGACCGGGCGGCCGGTGGCGTCGCAAATCTCGACGACCACGCGGCCGGGCCGGTCGAGCCGGACGGAAAGCGCGGTGCGGGCCGAGAACAGGCTGGGCTCGGCCGCCAGCCGGCAGGGGCCGTTGCCGGGCAGTTCCTCAATGGCGCCCTGGTTGATGAACTTGATGCGGGGGATGTCGTCGTCGAGGAAGACCGGGAAGTAGTACCACGTGTCGGAAACGGGCCGGTCAACGCGGAACGGCTCCTGCTCGCGGCCGCGGAAGCGCCAGTACATCACGACGCCCTCGGGCCAGCCGTGGAACCCGAGGTTGGCGGTGTCCACCGTGCCGGTGTCGCCGCCGAAGCCCGGGGTGGGCACGACGACCCGGGCGATGTTGAATACGGCGACGCTGTCCACGAAGGTCTCGTCGCGCTCGACCTCGAGCACCGAGATGATGTCAACCGCGCCGGCGGGCGCGGCGAGGCCCAAGAACAGGCAGGCGGCAAGCAGAACGGTGAACCGGTTCATATTCGCTCCTTTTTGGGTTTCCCGAGAAACGAGCGATTATAGGCCGGGGGCCAGGTCGGTCAAGAACCGGCCGGGAACGGGTGAGCTTTCTTGACACCGGGCCCCGGGGGGGGTAGGATGTTTCGGGTTGCCTTTCCACGCCTGACCGCGTGAGCGACACCGGCCGGAATGCCGGCCGGTTTTCCCGTTCCGGCAGCGGAAGGCACGGTACGTGGAGCGTCCGCAAAATCATAGGAGGTCGGTATGAGACGATTGCTACCCCTGCTCCTGTGCGCCGCCGTCGTGGCGGTAGCCGCGGGAGAGGCGAGCAGCAGCCTGTTCGCGCCGTGGGCCGAGCGGTTGGCGCCCCGGGTCGCCGCGCAGGCTGACAAGGCGCTCGAGCTGCAGGAACTGCAGCGCGCGCGCCAGGACAAGGAAGCGCGCGCCGCGCAGGAGCTGGCGCGACTGAACGCCAACCCGGCCGAGCGGGACGTACTGGACGGGGATCCGGACGCCTATGTCATCATCGGCACCGGGACCTCGACCCAGGGCTATCCCCTGTACCGGTACTGGAACTACTGCACCACCGAGATGATCTACCTGGCGTCCGAGGTGAACACCTCGGGCAATATCTCGGCGGTTGCGTTCGAGGTCGGTTCGTGGGCCAACGTGGCGATCAACTCGGTTACGGTGTACATGAAGCACACCACCGACGCGACGCTGGCGAACGGCAACTACAGCCTGACCGGCTACACCCAGGTGTACTCGGGTTCGTGGCCGAACACCGGCACCGGCTGGATGGAGGTGACGCTCTCCACGCCGTTTTCCTACAACGGCTCGGATAACCTGCAGATACTGGTGCTCAAGGGCTACGAGTCGTGGACTTCGTCGTCCTACTACCGCTACACCACCACCTCGCCCAACTACCGGATGCGGGCCGACTTCTCCGACGACTACCAGCCGACCTACCTGTACCAGAACTACAACCGGCCGAACATTAGGCTGGACATCGCGTCGGGCGCGGCCGACGACGTCGGCGTGGTGGGGCTTGCGACCAACTATTACACCATCGCGGCCGGCGACGTGCAGACCATCACCGCGACGATTCGCAACTTCGGCACCAGCACTCAGACCTCGATACCGGTGGTCTACAACGCCGGCGGGTCGAACGTCAGCGAGACGTGGACCGGTTCCCTGCCCTCGGGTGGCACGGTGGACTACAGTTTCACCACGACGTGGACCCCGTCCGCGCCCGGCGCGCAGGACGTTTCCTGCTGGACCGAGCTCACGGGCGACGCCAACAACGACAACGACACGCTCGACAAGACCTTCGACGTCTGGCAGGTCGGGACCAAGGTCGGCCAGACTTTCAACGATGTCCAGTTCCCGGCCCCGGGCTGGTGGCGGCAGATTCTCGTCAGCACCTACAACTGGGAGCGGTTCACCACCGGCACCTACCCGACCTGCAGCCCGCTCGAGGGCGCGGGGATGACCGGGTTCCAGAGCTGGTACACCTACGACGGCCAGGCCCGGCTGGTGGGCCACGCCTGGACCGTGGGCAGTACCGCGGACGTCGTCTCGATGAAGTTCTACATGTACGGCGACCCGGCCTACAATACTTCCAACGACCGGGTGATTGTCGAGTACTCGACCGACAGCACCACCTGGACCGCGGTTGATTCGGTCAGCCGCTACAACCCGGTGGCCGACTGGTACGAGTACGAGATGTTCGTCGGCTCGTTCTCGCCCGGCCAGCGGGTGCACATCGGGCTCAGGGCGGTGAGCGAGTACGGCAACAACATGTACCTCGACTCGCTGCGCATCTACCTGAACCCGCCGAACGACGTCGGCATCGCCGGGTTCACGGTCCCGGCCGGCGTGAAGGTGGACCCGTATGTCGCCATCACCCCGACCGGCACCCTGAAGAACTTCGGGACCGCGGCCCAGACCGACGTCCCGGTCCAGCTCGACATCTACGAGGGCGCGACCCTGGTCTACACCGACGAGGTGACCGTGCCCGGCCCGCTCGATCCGGGCGCCACGCTCGACGTCGCGATGGACGACTGGACCCCGGGCACCGCGCTGAACTACGAGATGGTGATGTACACCGAGCTGGCGGGCGACGAGCGGCCGGAGAACGACACCTTCGCGAAGACGGTCGCCACCGTCGCGTGGGAGGATATCACCGCGCCGACCACCAGCCCGCACCGCCTCACCCACGCGACCTGCTGGGACCCGGCGGGCGACCTGCTCTACATGACCGGCGGCTGCCCGGCCGGGTTGGCCGGGACCAACGTCACGACCCACCAGGCCTACGACCCCGAGCTCGACGCCTGGACCGACCTGGCCCCGATGCCCGACGCCCGCGGCTGGATCCAGAGCAGTGTCATCAACGGCAAGATCTACGTCGTCGGCGGCTATACCAACGCCTCGGCCGCGAGCAACACCAACTACGAGTACGACATCGCCACCAACACCTGGACGACCCGGGCCCCGCTGACCCGTTCGACCATCGCCCACACCCAGGTGGCCTGGAACAACCAGCTGCTCTACGTGCTCGGCGGGCTCAACGCCGGCCTGACCGGCGGCGTCAACAACGTTGACGTCTACGACCCGGTGGCCAACACCTGGTCC
>JAFGQF010000165.1 GCA_016935775.1 Caldifarciminota bacterium | reverse complement strand
GGAACAATGAGCGGAATCGACAAGGACATCCTGAAGCGGTACGAGGCGCTGAAGAAGCTGGTGCGCGAGCGGCGCGAGCCGTTCCTCGAGTTCATCGCGATGCTCGAGAGCGACACGACGTGGCTCTTGAGCCCGGCGAGCACGCGGTTTCACCTGAACGAGGAGCGCGGGCTGCTGCAGCACTCGGTCGGAGTGGCCGAGACCCTGCTCGAACTGCGCTCGACGCTGGCGCCCGAGATATCCGAGGAGAGCTGCGCGATCTGCGGCCTGTTCCACGACGTCGGCAAGGTCGGGATGCCGGGAAGGCCCCTCTACCTGCCCAACGACAACCAGTGGGAGGTGGAGAAGCGCGGGATGGCCTACAAGATCAACCCGGAGAGCGTCTACATGGGCGTGGCGGTGCGCAGCCTGTACCTGGTCGGCAAGTACGTTCCGCTGTCCGACACCGAGGCGCAGGCGATACTGTACCACGACGGCCAGTACATCGACGACAACAAGTGCGTGGCCCTGCGCGAGGAACCGCTTGGCCTGCTGCTGCACTGGGCCGACATGTGGACGATGCGGGTCTTCGAGGACGACGCCGAGGTCGCAGACGACGACTATCGCTACGACCGGCGCTGAGCTTCGGCCTGCTGCTCGCCGGCGGTTCCCATTACCGCCGCGATCGCCTGTTCGGCCGCGGCACGGACTTCAAGGTCGTCGTCTCCGAGCATCCTGAGCAGGGGCCGGACTGCCCGGGTATCGTGAAGCCGGCCGACGACCTCGGCCGCGGCCCGGCGCACCGACGGCGACCGGTCCTCCAGCCTGCCGATGATGGCCGTGCCGGCCCGGCCGTTGCCGAGGTGCCCGACCGCTTTCACCGCCCTGACCCGGACCGAGTCGACCTGGTCGTCCAGGGACCGCAGGACACTGTCGAACAGCCGTTCGTCTCCGAACCCGTCGAGTGCGGCGAGTGCCGCGGCGCGGACTTCCGGGTCCGGGTCGGCGAGCGCCGCTTCCAGTGGCTCGACCGCCGCGCCGGGCTTGAGCTCGCCGAGCGCCCAGGCCGCCATCTCCCGCGCGGGCGGGTCGGCGGTGCGCAGGACTTCGACGAGGGTCGGCACGGCGGCCGCGCCGACCTTGACCAGCGCCTCGGCCGCGCTCCGGCGCGAGCCGCCGCCAGCGGCGCCGAGTTCGCCGGCAATCGCGCCGACGGCGGCTTCGCCGATGGCGGCGGCCTCGTCCCAGCGGCCCAGCGCCACCAGCCAGCCGGCGCGGACAGCTGGGGCGCGCGGGTTCCAGCCGAGCCGCTCGAGGGCCTCGGCGGCGTGCCGTCGGACCAGCCGGTCCGGGTCGCGGAGCGTCCGCACGAGGGCGCGCTTGGTTTCAGTCGCGCCCATCCGGGCGAGGGCGTCGGCCGCGGCCGCGCGCACCGGGGCGGCGCCGTCGTGAAGCGCGTCGGTCAGCGCCGGGCGCGCCGATTCGACCCCGGCGATGCCGAGCGCGGTCACGGCACCGGCGCGGATGCCCGGGTCCGGGTCCTCGAGGGCCTGCTCCAGGGCGATGTGGGCAACCGGTCCCATTGCCGCCAGCAGCCCGGAGACAGTTTCGCGGTAGCGGTCGTCGCCGGAGCGGAAGCCGCGAATCAGCGGCTCGATGGCGCGGATTTCGTTCAACGCGGCCAGCCGCCGGGCGGCGTCCAGCCGGGCTTCGCCGTCCTGCCCGTCGAGGGTGCCGAGCAGCGTTTCGACGCCGGGCGCGGGCGGCGGCGGTTCGGCGGGCACGTCGAGCGACCGCAGCGCTTCGCGGGCCTTCTCGCGCACCCGGGAGTTCTCGTCGGCGAGGACCGTCTCGAGGGAGGCCGCGGCCCGGGGGTCGGCAATCATCCCCAGCGCCTCGGCCGCCGCGGCGCGCACGCAGGGTTCTTCGGCACCTAGCGCCTCGACGAGCAGGTCAAGCGTCTGGGTGGCTTGCAGCCGGCCCAGGGCGAGCGCGGCCGCCGCGCGGACATGATGGTTGCGGTCCTGCAGGGTGTCCTCAAGCGGCTTGATTGAGCCTGCCGCGCCCAGTTTCCCGAGCAGGCGCGCGGCGTGCTGGCGCGCCGGGGCGCACTCGTGCTTCAGCGTCGTGCAGAGCGGCGCGGCCGCGCGCTGGTCGCCCAGGCGCACCAGCGCCTCGGCGGCCTCCCAGCCCAGCAGGTTGTCGCGGTTGTCCAGCAGCAGCTTCATCAGTCCGTCGATGTCGCGGGTCGCCTCGAGGCGCTCGACATCGCAGCGGTCCTTCCCATTGTTTCCCATAACCATCCTCCCGTTCTCGATACCGGCCCGTTGCCCGGACCTTTGTTCCGACCGACCACCGGCGCACCAAGGTTGCGCCCACGACCGAAGGCAGGGGTCCAGGAAGTTGTGGTTGTCCGGTAACTACCCACGCCGGACTGTCCCGTAACTCTGTTGGCGATTGTAGGCAAGGACGACAGCCCTGTCAAGTTCCCGTGGCCCGCGCGTTGACGGCCCGGGGTTCGGCGGTTAGTATGGCCGGTTGATTTTCCCAGGGCAGAGCCCGAGCAAAGGAGGACACTTGCAGAAGACCCTGTTGTTGTTCGTCGCGGTACTGCTCGCCGGCGCGCCGGCGCAGGCCAAGTTCACGCTGGGCGGACCCCAGCCGCCGCTCGCGAGCATCGGCGGCCAGGTCAAGTTCGGGCCCGAGTTCGCGCTCGGCGCGGGTGAGGACGAGTCGTTCGTCAGCTTCAATAACACCGCGGCCAGCCTGTTCCTGACCGGCACGCTGGTGAGGGGACTGGACTGGATGATTCACCCCTCGATGGCGGGCGGCACGTTCACGCTCTACGAGTGCTTCGCCAACTGGAAGCCGCTGGACGAGTTCAGTTTGGTCGCCGGCCAGCAGAAGGCGCCGTTCGGCCGGGTGTACAACTCGTCGGCCGCGCGGCTCTTGTTCATGACCCGCAACCCGCTCATCGCCTTCGCGCCGAAGTACCAGCTCGGCGTCGCGCCAGCGTTCCACCTGCCGGGCGGCTGGGGCGCGCTCAAGGCCGGGGTGTTCAACGGCGAGGGCGCGAACCGGGTCAACGACGACCCGGGGCTCCTTTACTCGGCGAGCCTCGAAATCACGCCGCTCGGCCCGGTGCCGACCGAGGAGTCGGCCAACAACGGTTACCCGGACCCGGTCTTCGCCCTGATACCCGGGTTCTGGACCGACGTGCAGCATTATGTCGGGGTAATCGATCTGCGCACCACGGTGTACGGCGCTCACGCGGCGTTCCGCTGGGACTTCCTGGCCCTGGACGCGGCATTCTACCACAAGACGGTCGAACTGCCGGAAGAAGATGCGACGGCCACGAGCGACGGGCTGACCGTGCAGGGCGGGTATGCGTTCGGCGGCAAGCTCGAGCCGATTGCCCGGGTCACGATGGTCGGGCTGGACGACGCCGAGACGACAATCGAGGCCGGGGTGAACTGGTACTTCAACTCCTACGCCTCGCGGCTCGGGCTGAACTACGCCCGGGTCCAG
>JAFGQF010000164.1 GCA_016935775.1 Caldifarciminota bacterium | reverse complement strand
GCGTTCCAGCTCTGGGGAACCTGGGACTGGCTACTGGGCCGCAAGTCATGGTACAAGTTCGAGCGCAGCGGGTTCAGCGAGGCGGCGCCGTGACGGTTTTCCTCGTCCTGCTGGTGGTCGGGCAGCCGGGACCGACCGACCCGGCGGCGCTCAAGGCGCACGCGCTCGAGATGCGCGATGCCGGCCGGCTCGACTCGGCCGTCGCGCTGTACGACCGCGCGCTGGCGGCCGACCCGGCCGACGACGAGGCCCGGCTGGGCAAGGCGCTGGCGCTTTCCTGGCAGGGGAAACAGGACGAGGCGTTCGCGGTCTACGACGAAATCGGGCCGGAGAGCCCGGGCTATTTCGAGGCGGTCAAGGGCAAGGGCCGGGTATCCGGCTGGGCCGGCCGCTACCGCGAGGCGCTCGAGTGGCTGGCACGGGCCGAGTCACTCGTCCCGGGCGACCGCGAGGTGCTGGCGCGGCGGGCCCAGGTGCTCGGCTGGTCGGGCGACCACGCGGCGGCGCTCGCGCTCTACCGGGAACTGGTCGAACTCGAACCCGGGAGCGCCGATTACCTTTTCGGGCTGGGGCAGAACCTCGAGTGGTCGGGCCGGCCGATGGCCGCGCGGCGCTGGTACCGCCGGGCGCTCGAACTGGCGCCGGGGCGCGATGAGATCAGCGAGGCCTCCCGGCGCGTGGCCGGGGCGGCGGCGCCGCGGGCGCGGCTCGAGTTCGCCGACGCCCGGGACGACGACGGCGAGGTGCGCGGCAGCTACCGCGAGTACCGGTTCGGCTACGAGCAGCGGCTGACCGACCGGTTCGTGCCGAGCGTTACGTTCGCCTGGTCATCCAACCGGCGGAACGGGCTGGGCAACGAGTACCTGCTGGCGCGGGCCGGGCTTTCCTACCGGCCGCTGGCCTGGCTCGGGCTCAATGCCCACTACCGGGGTGACCTGCTCGGGTTCGCGTTCAAGTCGGCCGCGCTGGCCTGGGAGCTTGAGCGCTCCTGGTTGACGTGGAGCGGCGAGGCGGGCCGAATCCTGTTCGAGCCGACCCTGGACTACGGCGCGTTCTCGGCCGCGACCGCGCTGGTGGCGCGGCCCCTGCCGGGCCTGAGGCTCGATGCCCGGGCCGCGCGGCTGCAGGTGATCGACGACGGCAACGTCAAGACCGCGCTCTCGGCCGGCGCCGGGTTTGACATCCTGTCCCGGCCGCACGTCGCGCTGGGCTATACCTTCAGCTTCGACGATTTCCGGGACGACTCGCCGCGCTACTACTCGCCCCAGGGACTGGTCACCAACACCATCGGCGCCAGTTTCCGGCAACGCTGGAGCCGCACCGGGCTGTCGGCCGAGGCGGCGGGCGGGCCCAACGGCGTGCGCGAGTGGGTCGCGCGGGCGAGCCTGTCGTTCGACCAGCAGTTACCGGCCGGCATCACGCTCTTCGCCGGCCTGAACTACGAGCAGACCACCGGCCGCGGCCGCTACGCCTACTTCGGGCTGCGCGCCGGCGTGAGCCGGACTTTCTAGACGGCGATGAAGGGCGCAGGGCAGGGTCACAGCGGCCGCATGCGGGGCAAGTACCTGGTCATCGGCGTGCTGCTGGTCGGGCTGGCCTTGCTGGTGGTCGGGCTGGTGCGGCTCGAGCGGGGTCGCGCCCGGCCCGAGGTGGTGCGCATCGTCGAGCCGGCCCGCGAGCCGTTCGAGATCAGCGCGTCGCGCGAGGAGCTGGTCGCGGCGGCCAGGCGGGCCGAGGTCCGGTTCCGCTGTGCCGGCGACGAGTTCGAGCGCCTCGTGCTCATCAGCAGCGCGCGCGGGGAAAAGCGTGAGGAGTGGCGGCGGCTGTTCGTGGTCGGCGTCAACCTGGGCGTGGCGCTGCCCGGCCATTATCCGACCGAGTTCGGAGCCCGGCGCGAGGATTACGCCCGCTGGCTGCGGCAGATGGGCGAGGCGGGCATCAACGCGGTCCGGGCTTACACCGTCCTGCCGCCCGAGTTCTACGAGGCGCTGGCCGAGCACAACTTTCGCACGTCCGAGCGGCCGGTCTTCCTGGTGCAGGGCATCTGGGCCGAACTGCCGGAATCGGGCGATTTCCACGAACCGGGCTACACCCGCGCGCTCCAGCAGGGCATCAGGGACGCGGTCGACGTGGTCGCCGGCCGGGCGGTCCTGCCCGAGCGGCCGGGCCACGCCTCGGGCGTCTACACGGCCGACGTGTCGGACTTCACCCTCGGCTACCTGTTCGGCCGCGAGTGGGAGCCGGACGTGGTCGGCACGACCGACAGCACGCACCGGTCCGCCCGGCGCTACGAGGGTGTGTTCCTGAACGTGCCGGCCGGCAGCCCGACCGAGGCCTGGCTGGCCGGGATGCTCGACCATCTCGTCCAGTACGAAGTGCTGGCCTACGGGGTCCAGCGGCCGGTCGCCTTCGTCAGTTGGCTGCCGCTCGACCCGATGTTCCACCCGAGCGAGTACACCGACCGCTGGCGGGCCCGCGAGGCCGACAACGACCTCGTCGCCCTGCACCCGCTCGCGCTCCAGACCACGCCGGCGCTGCGCGCGGGGTACTACGCTGCCTACCACGTCTACCCCTATTACCCGGATTTCGTGTTCCTCGATTCCGCCTACGTGGCGCACCGCGACGCCCGGGGCGAGCCGGACTGCTACGCGGGCTACCTGGCCGACCTGAAGCGACACCATCCCGGGCTGCCGCTGCTGGTCGCGGAGTTCGGCGTCCCCTCGTCGCGCGGCAACTCGCACTCCAGCCGGACCGGGATGAACCACGGCGGCCACGACGAGCGGGAGCAGGCCGCGATGAACCTGGCGATGCTGCGCGACATCCACGACGAGGGCCTGGCCGGCGGAGTGGTCTTTGCGTGGCTGGACGAGTGGTTCAAGCGCAACTGGCTGCTCAACGACTTCGCGGTCCCGGCCGACCGGGTGCGGCTCTGGCACAACGTCCAGAACCCGGAGCAGTGCTTCGGGATGGTCGGGTTCGGGCGCAGGCTGCTGGCTGTTGACGGCGACGCCGCTGACTGGAGCGGAAAACCGCTCTCCCGCGCTGCGGCCGGGGTTCGCGCGTTGTGGGCCGCGGCCGACGAGGAATACTGCTACCTTCGAATCGACCTCGCGCAGGAGCCGGACTGGACCCGCGAAACCGTCGGACTGGCGATTGACACCTATGACCAGCGCCTGGGCAACAGGCGGCTCGGCCGTTTCAACCGGGACTGCGCCAACGGGGTGGAGTTCCTGGTCGTCCTGTCCGATACCGGGGACGCCGAGGTGCTGGTGGACAGCGGCTACTCGCTCTACTTCGACCCCTATCTTTCCGGGCGACCGGCCTGGCGCACCGCGCCGGGCGACGACGGCGCGTTCGTCACCCAGCGGCTGGTCAACAACCACCTGCGGCTGACCGCGGCGGCCGAGACAATCCCGACGCGCACGACCGACTACGGCCGGCTCAGCTTCGGCCGGTCGGACGACAACTCGCTGGCCGACTGGTTTGCCCGCGGCCGGGTGATCGAGCTGCGCCTGCCCTGGGCCTTGCTCAACGTCACCGACCCTTCCTCGTTCCAGGTCCTGCAGGACGACCCGCAGACCGACAGCGTCGAATCGGCGACGACCGGCGGCTTCTGCTTCTCGGCCTTCATCGCCGGGAAGGACCCGGCCGCCGGGTTCGCGGCCACGCTGCCGCCGGAACGCGGCGGCGTGCTCCAGTTCACCCGGCGCTGGCGCTGGCGCGGCTGGGAAGAACCGCAATACGACGAACACCTCAAGCAGAGCTACCGCCTGTTCGCGGCCGGGCTGCCGGCGGTGCTCCGGGATTCCGGGCCGCGCCGGGCCAGGCTGGACCAGCTCGCCGGCGCGCGGGGCACGGGCGAGCGGCCGGTGACGGCCCGCATCGCCCGCTTCCGTTCGGACCGCGCGGGCGCGGTGTCGTTCACCTTCGACGGCGGCGCGCGCGACCAGCTCACGCGCGCCGCGCCGATTCTCGGCCGCTACGGGTTCAAGGCCGGGTTCGGGCTGGTGCCGGGCTGGACCGGCGAGCAGGCCGACTGGCACGCGGACGCGAACGGCACCCCGTTCCTGCGGCTGTCGGTCGCCGACGCCCGGGGACTGCTCGACCAAGGGCACGCAATCGCGCTGGACGCGCGCGGGGCGGCGGGTGGCGTCGCCGCGGGCGCGGCGGAGCTCGAACAGGCGCTCGAGGTGCCGGTGCGCACCTGTCACTGCCCGGACAGCGCGGCCGGGCCGGCATTGACCAGCGGGATGCGCGCGGCCGGGTTCTGGTTCGGGCGGGTCCTGGGCGGCGGCTACAACCTGTCGGACCGTTTCGACCCGTTCCGAATCAGCAGTTTCGTGGTCCAGGGTGAGGACCGGCCCGGGCTCGGCGAGTTCATCGGCCTGCTGGACGCGGGCCGCGGCCGCTGGACGGTCCTGGCGTACCGGCACGTGCTCGAGGCGGACGCGCGCGAGCTCCAGACGATGGAGCGGCACGGTGTTACCAGCACCTTCTCGGTCACGCCGCTGACTTTCGCGCGCCACGCCCGGCTGGTGCGCAATACCGGGGCCTGGGTCGCGCCGGTCGAGGACGTCGGCCGCTACCTGCTCCAGCTGCGGCAGGCGCGGCTGGAACTGCGGCAGTCCGGCCAGTCCGCGATCCTGGCGATTGGTGGAGTCCGGCCGGGCGGCCTGCCGCCGGTGCCGATGACGGTCGTGTGTGAAGTTCCCTGGAACTGGGTCACGGTCAGCGGCTCGGTCAACGACGGCACCTGGTCACCGTACGACGGCCGGCTGACGCTTGATATCCTGCCCGGGCAGGAAGTCATCCTG
>JAFGQF010000163.1 GCA_016935775.1 Caldifarciminota bacterium | reverse complement strand
CGCAGCAGGAGTACCCGCAGCGGTTGCCCGATGCCGGGGGCGGCGAGGAAGTAGACGCCCGAGGGCCGGGGCCTGCCCGTTTCGTCATCTCCCTGCCAGACCGCGCTCGGGCGGCAGTCGAGCGTGCAAACCAGTCGGCCGGCGGCGTCGAGAACCCGGACCGTGCCGGCTTCCCGCCCGAGGCTGACCGTGGTCGCGGCTGTGAAGGGGTTGGGGCGTGCCGAGATAGATGGCCGCCCGGTGCCCGGCCGCGCGCCGATTCCGCTGCTGCGTTTCAGCCTGGCCTCGAGCCGGGTCGGTTCGTCGGCAGTGACCCGGACGCCGGTGACGGTGAGCGTGTCGTAGCCGGTGCAGTTGAACCGGAAGGTGTAGGTGTAGGGGCGAAGCACCCGGTAGAAGCTGCCGAAGAGCGAGTCGGAGAGGCGCGGGTCGAGCGTGCTGTCCACCCGGCCGAGAACCTGGACTTCGGCAACGAGCGGTTCGCCCGTGACCGAATCGGTGACGTGACCCCGGACGATGGAGTAGAATAGCCGGTTGAAGAGGAAGGTGTCGCCGTGGAAGTTCTGGTGGCAGATGCCGAGGATGCGGTGGCCCGGTTCGATGAACTGGGTGCCGGTCTCGATGACGAAGTCGAGCTGCCCGACCCGGGCGTAGAGCCAGTCCGTGCTCATGTTCGTGCCGTGCGAGTGGCGGTAGGAGTAGCCGGTGACCTGGGCCAGGCGGGCCGCGGTCGCGGTGTAGACGTCGTTGTCCGGCGTGGTTTGGCCCTGGAATGACCAGGGGTAGATGACGACTTCGCCGTAGGAGTGGTAGGATATGCCGAGCACCGGCTGTTGTTCGCGGGCAAGGTCGCACCAGGCCTGCGTTTCGGCCTCGGACCCGGGCGCGGGGCCGCGGTAGACCCAGGAGCCGGGCGTCGTGTCGCCGCCGACGGTCCAGCGCCAGTCGAAGTTCCGGTTCAGGTCAACGCCATCGTAGCTGTAGTCGAACCTGCCGTTCTCGTTGTTGTCGCGCTGGTTTTTGCGCCACCAGGGGTTGGAGCGGGCAGACTCGAACATGTACATGAACCCGTCCGGGTTGACGACCGGGACCAGCCATATCTCGGTGGAGTCCACCCAGCGCCGGACGTCGGGCGACGCGGCGTAGCCGGCGCAGAGGTACTTGGCGAGGTGGATGATTATCTCGGTGCCGAGCGGCTCGCGGGCGTGCATGGCCCCGGTGTAGAGCACCGCGGGTTCGTCTTCCTCGAGCGCGACGTTGTCCGATATCTTGACCGCGTAGATCGGGACGTTGCGCCACTGGGTCGTGCCGATGGAGCGAAGCGCGACGATGTCCGGGTGTCTCGTGCGGAGCGAGTCGAACACCCGGAACGTCTGCTGGTAGGTATGGTATTCGTCCGGGATGTCGAGGCAGGGCGGGCAGTGAAGCGGCTCCACCGTGAAACCAAGTTGCCTGATTGCCGCCCGCTGGTCCGGGGTGACGAAGGCGTCTGCCGGGAGCCGGGGCGATTCGGATACGAAGTCGATACCCAGGCAATGCAGCCGGGCGGTGTCACCGGCACCGGAAACGGTCACGAACTCCGGCCCGGCCATTCCGGCCGAGCACAACGCGAGGAGGGCGAGCGCCGCCAGCCTCATATCCGGCGCAAGCGCCTACCGGTTCACGTTCAATAGCGGGGTGAGTTTCTGGTCGAAGGGCATCACGACAAAGGTGTTGTTGGTGCCTTCGGCCACCCGCTTGAGCGCCTCGACGTAGTACCAGGTGAGGTAGTTTGACGTCAGCGAGCCGGCGATCTTCTGGTTCGCCAGCGCGATGCCGCCCGCCTCGACTTCCTTGCGCTCGGCTTCCTTGGCTTCTTTCAGGAGCGTGAACTCCATCTTCTGGGCGTTCTGTTCCTCGGCGAGCTTCTGTTCGATGGCGTTCATCACGATGTCGGGGAGCTTGACCCGGCGCAGGAGGACGCGCTCGCGGATGACGCCCTTGCCCGAGAACGCCCCGTCGAGCAGGGAGTCGACGAGAGAGGTGTACTCGGTGCGGCCGTCCGAGGAGTAGAGGTTGCTGGCGGTGAAGCGCGAGGCGGCGTCGCGCAGGGCGGTGCGGATCGAGGGCCGGACGATCTTCTCGGTGTAGTCCGGACCGATGTTCTTGTAGACCCAGGATGCCTGTTGTTCGTCGAGCCGGTACCAGATGGTGACGTCGAGCTGGACGGTGAGCCCATCCGAGGCGAGCGCGTCAATCGCGTCGTCGCCCCTGACCTGGCCTTCTTCGCGCATCGAGGACATCGTGTAGGCCTGGGTGCGGACGTCCATCAGGGTGACGTTGACGAGCGGGATGACGACGTTGAGCCCGCTCTGCATCTGGTTCTGGACCTTGCCGAGCAGGACCGGGACCCCGGCGTGGCCGGGCGGCACGATGCGGAAGAACGAGATGCCGAGCAGGACGGCCAGCACGACGATGGCGCCGATGCCGGCCCGGCGGGCGATGAGCCGGCCCTTGCCCGACTGGCGGATGGCGACGTAGGCGATGATTGCCGCGATTGCGAGGACGATGATGACACCGAACATTCAGACCTCCTTCAGTTTGCGGGCGGTTTCAACAGTTGAGTTCTAACCGGAACGGGCCGGGCTGTCAAACCGGCCGCGGCCGGGAGGTTCTGTCGCCGGGCAAACCTTCGAGCCGGTCGAGGGCGCGGCGAAAGCCGGTGACGTCGGTGCCGGCGCCGATGAAGCGGCGGACGGAGCCGTCGGGCTCGATCACCGGGATGAGGCGGATTTCGTAGTGGCGGGTTTCGGAGCCGCGCTGGAAGCTGACCGGGTAGACGTGCGGCTTGCCCGAGCGGGCGCGGGAGACCGAGTACTCGATGTGCTTGACCTGCTCGGGGGCGTGGATGTCGGCGAGCCGGCGGCCGTTGTAGTGTTCGGGCTCGAATCCTTCGACCGCGGCGAAGGCGCGGTTGACTCGTTCGTAGCAGAGCCGGCCGTCATCGGCCTCGAAGATGGACCAGAGCAGGACTTCGGTGTTGTCGAACAGCGCCTGGAGTTCGCGGCGGGCGCGGTCGCGCTCGCGTTCGACCCGGCGGTGGTTCGCGATTTCCTCGTTGAGGTCGCGGTTGGCGGCGGTGAGCTGGGCGGCGCGTTCCTCGACCCGGTGCTCGAGCTGCTCGTAGGACTTGACGAGGTCGCGCTCGGCCTGCTTGCGGCGGGTGATGTCGCGCAGGACCCAGACGTAGCCGGCGGTCTCGCCGTGCCGGTCGCGCAGGGTGCGGCCGGTGACGCTGAGCGACAGGGTTCGGCCGCCCCGGGCGGCGATGTCGGTCTCCCAGGGACCGAGCGGCCCGCCGTCGAGGATGTGGCGGTTGAGCCGCTCGAAGCCGACTTCGGGGCCGACCAGCCGGTCCGCAGGCCGGCCGGCGAGTTCCGGGAGGGGGATGCCGAACAGTTCGCCGGCGGCCCGGTTGGCGGACTCGACCCGGCCGTCGGGCGAGATGAGCAGGACCGCGTCGCTCATCGTCGCGAGGACATCGTCGGCCGCGGCCTGGGGAGTCAGCGACAGCATCCCGTAGCGGGCGACGCCGACGTAGAGCCCGATAGCCCAGATGAGGCCGGCGAGCGGGGCGATTTCGGGCGACGGCCGTCCGAGGATGACCGGCAGGATGACGTTGAAGTTCGTGCCGAGCGCGAGCGCGATCAGCCCGGTGACCACGAACAGCCGGGCCTGGCGGCGTTCGTAGACGTGGCGGGCGCGGACCCAGAAGCGGATGGTAAGGAACATCCCGACGACCATCGTGAACACGTAGTAGCCGAAGTAGAGCGGGGTCCAGATCGAGTCGGACCAGACCGTGGTCCAGCCATATGGGCTGTTGACGTGCCCGGCGTTGAGGTTGCCGGCGAGCTGCTGCCAGAAGAACAGCGCCGGCGGGATGGCGATGACCGGGTACTGCCACCAGGGCAGTCTGGTTGTCCCGGGGCGATGGAGCGCGACCGCGAACACCAGGAAGAGGATGGGGAAGGTGACCCAGCCGACCGCGCCGACGTTGGCCGAGATGCGAATCGTCGCGAGCGGCTGGGTCGGGTCGTGGTGGAAGATGTCGGCGAGGTTCCAGATTGCGAAGCAGAGCATTATCACGCCGATGGTGCGGTTGAGGACCGAGCGGTAGTTGCGCTTCAAGACGAGCACCGCCAGCAGCACGAATGCCAGGGTGGCCTGGGAGTGAAGGACAGAGAGAAGGTTCATCGTTACAGCCAAATGGCGGCACCCCTTGCCCGGCGACAGGGGTACCGCTTGGAATCATTAAACCGTCCAGTGCCCGGATGTCAAGCGGGGACGAGGTTGCCTTGATACCCGAACCGCGCTAGGATTGGGCCGATGTATTGCCCCCGGTGCGGGTTCGCCAACGACGAGGGCAGCCTCGATTGCCGGCATTGCGGCCATTCGCTGGAGGAGTCGCGGCGGCCGCCGGTCCGGCGGGTGAACCGGCTGTTCTACGTGATCTCGGTGGCCGCGGCCGGGCTTTCGGGCATCACGATGGTCATCGTGCCGGCCTGGCAGTTGCGACTGCACCCGGGACGGGTGCTGTGGCTGTTGCCGTTGGTTGCCGGCCAGGCGGCGCTGTTGTACTCGGCGGCGGTGTCGCTGGTGCTGTGGTACAAGGCCTGGCAGGCGGTCCAGGGCGGGCCGGCCCGAACCACGCCGGGCAAGGCGATCGGGCTGCTGTTCGTGCCGTTCTACAACTTGTACTGGGTGTTCGAGGCGTACTGGGGGTTTGCGAAGGACTGCAACCGGCTGTTCCGGCGCAGGCGCGTCCGGGCCCGGCCGCTGCCCGAGTGGCTGTTCCTGGTCTCGTGCATCCTGACCGTCGCCAGCCTGCCGCTGGCGTTCGTGCCGGTTGCGCGCTGGGTGTTCCCCTGTCTCTGCCTCGCGGCCTCGGTCGGCGTGGTCCATTTCACCGCGCGGGCGATCAACGACATCGCCCGGGCCTGATTCCGGCGCGAATCCGTCCGGCGTCCAAACGATTGACCGGGCGCGATTTGCGGCGCT
>JAFGQF010000162.1 GCA_016935775.1 Caldifarciminota bacterium | reverse complement strand
TCGTCGAGGAAGACGGTCGAGCCGCGGGCGGTCTCGAAAACGCCCTTGCGCTCGGCGACCGCGCCGGTAAAGGCGCCGCGTTCGTGGCCGAACAGTTCGTCTTCGATCAGGTTGCGGTCGAGGGCGGCGATGTTGACGGTTATCGGGAAGCGGCGCTCGCCGTCGTCCCGGAACCGGTGGCTGCAGCGGTGGACCGCGTTGGCGACCAGTTCCTTGCCGACCCCGGGCTTGCCCAGCAGCAGCACGACCGCGTCGGACGGCCCGATGAACTCGATTTCCTGGACCAGGTAGCTCATCCGGCGCGACTGGCCGACCACCATCCCGTGGCGCTCGCGCCACAGCCGTCGCCGTTCTTCGTCGAGCGGGCGCAGGGCGTGGGTGTCGAGCTGCGCGATGACGTCGGAGTAGTCGGGCGATTCGCCCGGCAGCAGGCTGGCGAAGGTGCACCTGCCCTGCCCGGGGTAGACGACGAACCCGGCATAGCGCTGGATGCGGATCATATCGCCGTGGTCGGTGACGAAGAGCGCCGGCGCGATGCGGTCGAGGTCGTTCTGGCGCATCAGCGCGTAGATGAGAAAGCCCTGGAAGGCGCGCGGGTCGAAGTCGCGCGGCACCGGGTACCTCACTTCGGGGAAGCCGAGCAGCTTGCCCTCTTCGGCCGCCGGGCCGAAGTTGATGTTCTGGATTACCAGCGAGACGAAGGAGCCCGGGTTTTGCCGGTACCAATCGCGCAGCGCGCCGTAGCAGTCGAGATGTTCGAACCGAAACTCGCGAGCGAGCCGGCCGCCGTCGTGCGCGCGAATGGCACCGAGCAGCCGGTCGTAGCCAGTCTTGGCCGGGTCAACCACCAAGATTACCGGTGAAACCGGGGTGGAATGAGGCTCTCTCACGTTATTGTCGGCAGCGGACAAGCAAAATCCGGCAGCCTCCTTTACGGCAGGATTATACTGCCGTAATCTGCTGTTGGCAAGCGGCGGTATTCGGCGGCAGACACCAGGGCGACGCCCGAAGGCGTCGCCCTGGGGAGGCCGGATGCGGAGTTCTTACCAGCGGTTGCCGGAGCCGAAGCCGTTGCGATTGGACCCGCCGCCCTCGGCGCGTGGCCGCGCCTCGTTGACGGTGAGGGCCCGGCCGTCGAGCTGGTGCCCGTTGAGGGCGGCGATGGCGGCCGCGGCCGCCTCGTTCGACGCCATCTCGACGAACCCGAAGCCGCGCGAGCGGTCGGTGAAACGGTCCTTGACGACCTCGGCGGAGATGACCTCGCCGTGCTGGCTGAACAGCTCGTTCAGCTTGGCGTCATCGGCGCCAAAGGGGAGATTTCCCACGAAGATGCGCTTGCCCATCAGATTGCCTCCGATGTGTTTTCAGCCCGGTATCGCTGCCTGGAGCCACGTTCAGGTCGGCCTCGCGGGCGGACAGGACCTGGCCGACAGGCGAACCGCAAGCTGCCACGGACCTGCTGTAAGTTTCAGGGTCGGGAAGAGAGGTCCTTATCCAACCGACGGGGCGTATTGTAGCCCGGCCCGGCCGGGTTGTCAACCGCGCGGCCGGCCGACCGGCATGATGTAGAGCGGCTCTTCCCTTGCGTCCATCCCGGCGGCCAGCTTCACTTCTTCGTCCACGAACGCGCCGACCGCCACGGCGCCGAGGCCGAGCGCAACCGCCTGCAGCCAGACGTTCTGGCCCGAGTGGCCGAGGTCCATCATAACGTAGCGTTCGCGGCCGCGCGCGCCGTACTTGTTGGTGGTGCGGCTGAAGACCGCTGACCAGCAGAGCGCGGCCGGGGCGCGGGCGATGAACTCCTGGCCCAGCGCGGCCGCGGCCAGCTCGGCGCGCCGGTCGCCCGGCCGGACCAGTACCAGTTCGTGGGTTTCGGACCGGTAGCGCCAGACCCCGGGGTCGAGCCCGGTGACGTTGCCGGCGAAGACGAACAGCTCGAGCGGGTAGAGCGCGCCGGCCGAGGGCGCGGCGCGCAGGCCGCCGCGCAGGAACGCGGGCCCGCCGGGCAGCGGCAGGGTGATGCCGTAGGTCGCCCAGCAGAGCTGGCCGACCTGCTCCAGGGCCAGTGGCTCGTCGGCGAACTCGCGCACCGAGCGGCGCTGCCACAGCGCCTGCTCCACCGAAACGGCACCCGCGCGCGCCGGTTCGGGCAGGCGCACGACCAACGCGGAGTCGCCCGTCTCAGCCATCGCCGCCACCAGGCACAGCAGCAACCCGGCCGTCATCACGCGCGCCCACTAGCCGGTTCGCTCGAGGCTGACGGCGTCGAGGACCGGCCGGGCCTCTTCCTCCGCCTTGATGAGTCGCCAGTGCTCCTCGAGCGTCGCGCACGGGTAGTCGTCGCACCAGCCGCAGTTGGCGAGCCCGTTGCCGATTGCGCAGCGGCGCACCCGGCAGGCCGAGCAGAAAACGTTCATCCGGCCTTCGGTGCCGAGGCAACCGTCGCAGCGGATGTCGTCCGGCCGGACCTCGCGCCCGGGCTCAGACCAGCGCTCGGCGGTCCGGCGCAGCAGCTCCTCGTCCTGGTCCCGGGTGGCGATGAACGCCGGGCAGTCGGCGCAGACCAGCCCGCAACAGGCGACTATCGGTTCGGCTGTCATCGGGCCAGCATAGGACCATCCCGGCCGCGGGTCAAGCGTCCCGGTTGACACGGGCCGGTCGCGGCTATCAAATATCGAATACCGAATGTCGAGTAACAAGTCCGACGAGCCGGGAGGACTGATGACTGAAGAAGACAGGCAACTGGCCGAAGAGATCCGGGCGCGGTTCCGGCCGATGCAGACCGCCGCGCTCGCGACGGTCGAAGGCGAGATGCCGCGCGTCCGGCCGGTGATGCTGCTGCACCACGACGACAGGCTCTGGGTCTCGACCGGGACGACCGACGACAAGGTGAAGCAACTGCTGCTCAACCCGAAGGTCGAGTTCTACTTCCT
>JAFGQF010000026.1 GCA_016935775.1 Caldifarciminota bacterium | reverse complement strand
GGTTCAGTCTTCCGTCCTCATTCCTCACTCCTCGTTCCTGTCCTTGGCGGTTGACTCTCGTCCGCTCTGTGCCTCTGTGGTTCTCCTGCTCCGAGTTGTCTAAAGAGCAAAGCCGGGCCTTTCGGCCCGGCGGTTCAGTCCAATTCCCGCAGCCGGCCCTGCGCCGGCCCTTGTTCCCCGTTCGGTCCTCGGACACTCCGCGGCAATCCCAACATCTCACTCCTCACTCTTCCTCCGGTCCTCTTCGACGCGCACCCGGTTATGGACCTCCCGGGCGTGTCGCTACGTCGGCTTCTTATACCATACAGGGGGGGGTAATGTCAAAACCGAGTTTGTCAAGTCACGACCTCACCACTGCAGGAAGGAAAAGTGCCCCCTATTGCCCGGCGACCTCGAGGTCGCGGGCTGGAGGTCAGTCCTCGGACGCGACTCTCAACCTGACATCGGCCAGGCACCCGCCGCTCAGTTGGATATCGAGGTTGACGTCCGACTCGCCCCAGGCCGCGTTGCGATAGGTCCCGTCGTCGTGCCGGGCCAAACCCTCGACCTCGCGGCTGCCGCTTTCGCACTCGACGCTGACCCGCACCCCGACATCATCCGGCAGGGTCAGCTCGACCAGCCCGATGCCGACGTCGAACCTCAGCAACGCCGGCGCGTGGTCCCACTCTCCCGACAGGTCAGCGACCAGGCTGCCGGAAGTTACCGCGCAGTCGGCCGAATCGAGCGCGGCCATCCCGCTCAAATCCAGGTGGAGCGACCCCTGCTCGGCATACACGTCCAGGGCGCGCACCGCGCCGCCGTCCAGGCTGACGTTCCAGGCGTCGAAATCAAGACCCGGGTCCGGCGGCCCGAACTCGTAAGGTGGGCGACCGGTGTCGGGTTGCCTCAGCTCGAGCAAGGCCGACAACTCACCCGCGTTCTCAACGTAGGCCAGCCCCGGGGCGTGGCCTGAGTCGGCGACCCGGAACTCGACTTCGGCCAGCGCCTCGGCGCCGCCGGCCAGGCTGATGTTGGCGGCCTCGGCCTCGATGACGACCCGGGCCAGCACCCCCGGGTTCTCGCTCGGCCCGACCTCGCCCCGGACGACGAAGTATTCAGACGCCTGGCCGGCAGCGGCCAGCGCAAACAACAGGACAACCGGCAGGCTGCGAATCATCGTTGACTCCTTTGTTGTTCCGGCCGCATTATGGCCCGGTTACCGCAATGGTCAAACCGCGCGCTCGCTCAGAAGACGCCGGGGATGAGCCGCCTGGTCCGCCCGCAGTAGTCGGCATAGGACAGGCCCAGCGTCGCCAGCAGGGCCCGCTCCTCGACCCGGATGCGGTGCAGCGTCGCCAGCGCGGCCGGCACCAGCAGGACGACAAGGCTCAGCCAGCTTGCCATCATCACGCCGATGCCGGCAAGGGCCAACAACAGGCCGACGTACGAGGAATGGCGCACGAACCGGTAGGGGCCGCCCTGGATGACGGGCTGGCATTCCTCGACCGCCACGTTGGTGGTGAAGTACGGACCCAGCACGGCAATCGCCCACCAGCGCACCGCCAGGCCGGAGAGCATCAGCGCCAGCGCCGTCGGCTCAACGATGCCGCCCGGCACGCGGAGCCAGCCGGCCGGGATGCCGCGCGCCAGGAGCCCCGCGGTCACGCCCGCGGCAACCGCGGCCCACAACAGCAGCAGCGAGCCCCGGTCACGGCCGGCCGCCGCCTTCGCCCGGGAGCGCTTGAACAGGCTGAGGGCGACCTCCGTCACCGGGAACAGCACGACCAGCGTCCAGGCCGCGACTCGCAGCATCACGCTCGTACCCGGCGACCGGCCGTTCGGGCGCGGCATCCGACCGGGCGAACCCGTCGTGCGGATTGAGAGCGTGGAGCCGGGCGCGGCGAAAGGATGCAGATTATCCGCCGGCCGGGCCGCACAGTCAAGCAACGCGGTGACCACCACGGTTCGGGCTTGACAGCCGGCAGGAACCGGGGACGATTCCCGCATAATGAAACACCTGATTCTCGCCCTGCTACTGGCGCTCGCCGCCCCGCTCTCCGCCCAGGTCCGCTTCCAGCAGGCCTTCGGCGGGGCCGAACTCGACTACGGCTTCGCGGTCGTCCAGACCGACGACGGCGGTTACCTCGTCGCCGGCGAAACCGAGTCCTTCGGCGCCGGGTTCAGGGATGTCTGGCTTGTCCGCACCGACTCGCTCGGCGACACGCTCTGGACCCGGACCTACGGCACCGCCAACTACGACGCGGCATTCGCCCTGGCGCCCGCGTCGAACGGCGGCCACTGGGTCGCCGGGGCCGCCGCCCGGTCGAACGGCTACACCGATGTCTGGCTCGCGCGGATCGACGCCGCGGGCGACACCTGCTTCACCCGGACCTGGGGCGGCCAGTACAACGACTACGGCTTCTCGGTGGTCGCGACCGGCGACGGCGGCTGCGCCATCACCGGCGAGACCCAGTCGTTCGGCGCCGGCTACAGCGACGGCTGGCTGCTCAAGGTCAACGCCTCCGGCGACACGTCCTGGACCCGCACCTTTGGCACCGCCAACTACGACTTCCTCTACTCGGTGAGAGCGGTCCCGGCCGGCGGCTACATCCTCGCCGGCAGCACCCGGCTCCCCTCCGGCCAGGAAGACGCCTGGCTGCTCAGGACCGACGGGGACGGCATCGAATCCTGGAGCCGGGTCTTCGCCACCACCGGGTTCGAGGAACTGCGCACGGCCGTGCCCACATCGGACGGCGGCTTCGCCGCGGCCGGAACCGCACCGGGCGTCTCCCGCAACCACTTCTGGCTGGTCAAGACCGACGCCGCCGGCGACACTCTCTGGACCCGGGTCTACGAAAGATGGCCAACCACCGGCGAAGTCGGCTACTCGATGGCGCAGACGATGGACGGCGGCTACGTGATGACCGGCAGCAGCCAGGCCGAGGATGTCTGGGTGGTTCGGACCGACGCTGCCGGCGACACGCTCTGGACCCGCCTGATCGGCGGCAGCCAGCCCGATGCCGGCCGGTCGGTCATCCAGGCAGCCGATGGCGGTTTCGCGCTGACCGGCTACACCCGTTCCTACGGCGGCGGCTGGCTCGATGTCTGGCTGGTCAAGACCGACGCC
>JAFGQF010000161.1 GCA_016935775.1 Caldifarciminota bacterium | reverse complement strand
GCGGGCCAGTCAATCACGCCGCGGCTGACGCTTTCGAGCACCGACTACACCGAGACCAATTTCTGGGCGTGGTGCACCATCGACTCGGCCGGCTCGACCGTCTACTCGGACAGCGTGGCGGTGGACAGCGTGCCCGAGCAGGGCTCGCGCAGTTTCTCGTTCCCGTCGAACTGGAACGTCGGCCCGGTGGGCGCGACCTATGACGTGACGATGTGGCACAACTGCGGCCCGGACGAGAACCGGCTGAACGATACGCTGACCGCGACCGCCGAGGCGGTTGACCAGATCAACATCCTCTGGCTGTACTCGGACTACGGCGCGCCGGACACGACCCTGGGCGTGCGGCTGCAGGCGCTGGGCGACTCGGTGATGTACATGGACGTCCAGAGCACCACGCCGACCCTGCAGCAGCTCGAGCCCTACGACGCGGTGGGCTGCAACTCGAACTACGCCTACGCCGACGGGAACGCGCTGGGCAACGTGCTGGCCGACTACGTGGACGCGGGCGGCGGCGTCGTGATCTGCAACTTCAGTTTTGCCTCGGGCTGGGAGATGGGTGGCCGGGTGATGACCGGCGACTACGCGACGATAACCCCGGGCACCAACATCCGGGACGACGTGCAGCTCGGCTGGTACAATTCCTCCCACCCGGTGATGGCCGGCGTCACCGACGTGACCTGCTACTACGGCGCGCAGGCGACCTTCGCCACCTCCGACTCGGTGGCCAAGTGGAACACCGGCAGGCCCTATGTCGGCGTTTCCGCCAACCAGAAGGTGGCCGGCGTCAACCAGTATCCCGGTATCTACAGCTACCCGCAGCGGGGCGGCGACTGGGCGCTGGTGATTCACAACGCGCTGATGTTCGTGGCCGGCTCGGTGACCGGTGTCAGCGAGTTCGACCCGTTCGCCCCGGGCCTGCACGTCAGCCTGCAGACCGCGCCCAACCCGGCGCAGGAGCGGGTGAACGTCAGCTACATGGTGCCGGCCGGACGGACGGTCGAGCTCGGCATCTTTGACCTGAATGGCCGGCTGGTGCAAACCCTCGCGACCGGCGAGGCGAAGCCCGGGCTGAGTCGCGCGACCTGGAACATGACCGACGGCCAGGGCCGGAGAGTCGCCAACGGCGTCTACTTCTGCAAGCTTTCGGCCGGCGGGCAGACCCAGACGCGCAAGCTGGTCATCGAGTAGACCGGCGGTTCAATGCAGCGGGGCGGCCTCGTGCCGCCCCGCCTGCTTTCAGGGCGAAGCCGGGCCGCGGTCGCGGTCGAGCGAGCGGAGCAGCCGGGTGAAGAGCCGGTAGGCCGAGCGGCCGCTCGGGCAGTTGTTGGCGAGGAAGGCGAAGGCGAGGGTGTCTTCACCGGTGTCGAGCAAGCCGGCAAGCGCGAAGCTGGCGCGGAGGTAGCCGGTCTTGCCGCGCAGGCGAGAGCCGACCCCGAGCCCGCGCCGGGCGAGCGTGCCGGGTTCCCCGGGCCGGGGCAGGGTGGCGACATAAGCTTCGGCATCGGGGCCGCGGGCCTCCTCGGCGAGCAGCCGGGCGAGCGTGATTGCCGCAGCGCGGTTGCGGCGGGACAGCCCGGAGCCGTCCTCGACCACCAGCCCGGGCGCGGGGATGCCGCGCGCTTCGAGGAAGGCGGCGGTCGAGCCGGGCATCAGCGAGTACAGCCAGTCGGCGATGCGGTTGTCCGACCGGCGGTTCATCCAGGCGAGGTAACGCCAGCCGGGCGGGACCCCGGCCGGGTGTTCGATGCCGAGCGAGTCGAGGAGCAGCGAGTCGAGCAGGCGGCGATGGGCCCGCTCGCGCGAGCGGGCCAGCCGGGCTTCGAGCGCGCGGGCCAGCGAGTCGTCCCAGGCTTCGAGCGCCCGGGCCGCGGTGAGCAGCTTGGCGGTCGAGGCGGGCACCAGCGCGCAGCTTTCGTTGGAGGCGAAGACCAGCGAGTCGCCGCGCAGGGAAACCACCGCCGCGCCGATGAGCCAGCAGGAGTCGCGGGCGTAGCCGGCGACGATCGAGTCCGGGTCCTCGCGCCGGGGCGACGGGCCCGCCGCCGGGCCCGGGCAGGCGGCGAGCAGGACCGCGAGAAACGCGGCGAGGAAGAGCGGCCGGGCGTTCAGTGGTGTTCGCCCAGCCAGTGGTGGGCCATCATCCCGGCGAGCGCGCCGTCGCCGACCGCGGTCGCAATCTGGCGCAGGGGAGTGACCCGGACATCGCCGGCCGTGAACACGCCGGGCACGTTGGTGCGCAGGTCCCGGTCGCTCTTGACGAACCCGCCTTGGTCCAGCTCGACCGTGTCCCGGCACCAGGCGGTGTTGGGCGTCGAGCCGACGTAGATGAACAGGCCGGCGACTTCGAGCAGCCGCTTCGAGTTGTCCTTGCGGCTTTCGACCTCGATTGACTCGAGCTTCGCGGTGCCGTTGATGGCGCTGACCACGTGGGAGAGGACGAGCTCGATGTTGCCGGCGGCGCGGACCCGGTCCTGGGCGACCTGCGCCCCGCGGAACTCATCGCGGCGGTGGACCAGGAAGACCTTCGAGCAGATGCCGGCCAGGTAGAGCGCTTCGTCGAGCGCCGAGTCGCCGCCGCCGACGACCGCGACCGTCTTGCCCTTGAAGAGCGGGCCGTCGCAGATGGCGCAGTAGGAGACGCCGCGGCCGCGCAGTTCCTTCTCGCCCGGCAGCCCGAGTTCCTTGCCCTGGACACCGGAGGAGACGATGACCGCGCCGGGTCGGAAGTCGCCGGCCGACGTGCGGACGACCAGCGGGTCGCGCGCGAGCCCGGTCACCTCGGCGGTGAGGATTTCCGCGCCGGCGCGCTCGGCCTGCTGCTGCATCGCCTGGGCGAGCTCGAAGGCGACCACCGGCTCGGCGAACCCGGGGTAGTTCTCGACCTCGGGAGTATTGGCGACCTGGCCGCCGGGCAGGGCTCTCTCGATGATGAGCGCGCGGTGGCCGGCGCGCGCGGCGTACAGGCCGGCGGTGAGCCCGGCCGGGCCGGCCCCGGCAATGACCACTTCAGGATTGTCCATTGCCCGGGATTTTAGCAGAGCCGCGGCGGAGGGCAAGTGCCCGCCGCCGCGGCGTGGAGCCGGTTTCGGTCAGTCGAGCCGGATGAGCTTGGCGGCCAGCGTCGCGCCGGTGTCGAGCCGGGTGAGCCGGGCGAAGAGCAGGCCGGCGGGCGCGGCGCGGCCCGCGTCCCAGCGCGCCTGGTGGCGGCCGGCCGGCACCGGCCCGTCAACCAGCAGCGCGACCCGGCGGCCGGCGGCGTCGAACAGCGCGAGCCGGTAGCGCCCGGGGTTCGGAACCTGGTAGCTCAGCGTCACCCGGTCGCGGAACGGGTTGGGCCGCGGCTCGTCGAGCCGGAGCGCGGGCGCGGCGCCGGGCAGCTCGGCCGTGCCGACGTTGGGCGACTGCTCGAGCCGCATCATCCAGTCGTGCCGCGTCCAGAGCTGGAAGGTGTCCTGGTTGGAGGAGAGGTAGGAGCGCAGGTCGAGCGGCGGCGCGTCGTCGGCGCCGATGCCCATCGCCGGCGAGCCCGTCGGCCAGTGGCAGACCATCCAGACGTTGCCGGTGTCGCGCAGGGTGATGTCGAGGTCGAACTCGGCCCAGCCGGGCGCGACCGGTGCGGTGACGTTGGTGACCACCTGGTATGGATTGAGCGTGTCGGGCTTGGCGCCGGACCCGGGGCAGACCATCACGTAGTCGAACGGCGTGTTGGCCATGTTGACCATCACCCGGCCGCCGGTGAGGGCGAGCGGCGGCTCGAGGGTCGGCGTGAAGCGGACATAGAACTTGTCGTTGTCGAGCCGGCCGATCCAGTAGAAGGCGTTCCAGCCGCCGTCGTCGTAGATTATCTCCCAGGTGGACAGGAACGGGCGGACGAGCGTGTCGTTGCCGGGCAGGTAGTCGTCGCCGGTGCCGGTGACCGCGACCGCCCGGTAGCGGCCGACGTCGGCCGGCGTGAAGGTCGGGAACTGGAGCGCGGCCGAGCTGTCGGGCGGCAGCGCCGGCGTGACGAGCCGCTCGGAGTAGACCGGGCTGCCGAGCGAGTCCTCGATCACCAGCCGGCAGCCGACCGTGTCCGGGTAGGAGCCGCTGTTGACCACGCGGACGACCGGGACGAGCGGCTGGTTGACGGTGTTCTCTTCGGTGGGCGGGAGGATGAGCAGCGGCATCGCGTCGTGGTAGCAGCGGGACGGGACCACGAGCGTGTCGTCATGCGGGTAGCCGTCGCCCGCGAGCTCGGTCCAGAACTCGCAGCGGTAGAGCGAGTAGTAGCCCGGCGTCCACTGGGCGAAGCCGACCGGCGCGGTGCCGCCGGGCGCGAGCCCGGAGACGGCGGCCGAGTCCCGGTGGACGACGCTGTCGCGGTCGTCAAAGATGCGCAGTTGCACCGGGAAGCTCGCCGGCGCGTCGCCGTAGTTGGCGACGACGGCGGCCGGGGTGTAGCCGGTGCCGACCCGGACGTGGCGGCCGGGCACGCTCACCGACTGGACGCCGACGTTGGCGGGTTCCGAGGCGCCGACGATGACGGCGTAGACCTCGCCGCCGTTGCCCATTATCTGGGCGTGGACCGCCTTGCCGCCGGCGACGACGAACTGGCCGTCGTCGGAGATGTCAACCGCGAAGAGCGAGCCGGGTTCCTGGTCGCGGGTCACCGCTACCAGCGGGGTGGTGTCGCCGCGGTCGTGGACGGTGAGCACCTTGAAGGTGCCGGAGGGCGCGCGGTCGCCCCAGGACGCGGCGGCGATGCGCGAGCCGTCCGCCGACAGCGCGACCGACGCGACGTAGGCGCCCTGCGAGCCGAAGCCCTGGTAGACCCAGAGCGGGGTGGCCGAGCTCGAGTCGAAGACGCAGAGCTTGCCGTCGTTGTAGCCGGTGCCGCAGGCGATTGTCGAGCCGTCGCGCGAGATGTTGACCCCGGCGATCCACGGGTTGCCGACCTGCGCGCTCCACTGCAGGTCGTAGCTCGAGCCGTTCCAGCGCCAGAGCCGGCAGCGGCCCTGGTAGTCGCCGGTGACGATGAGGTCGCCGTCGCCGGAGACCGCGGCGGCGTACTGGGTCCCGGAACTGGACGTGCCGACCGGGATGCCGGCCCGGCGCGCGCCGTCCTCGTATACCAGGCAGGAGTCGTAGACCGTCACCGCGACGATTGAGCCGTCGTCGGACAGGTCGAGTCCCTGGAGCCGGGTCGGTTCGGGCACGGGCGCGGTCCAGAGCGTGTCGCCCGAGGCGGCGTCGAGGCCGAAGAGCACGCCGCCCTGCACCGCCGCGACCACGGAGCCGTCGCGCGAGCAGCGCGCGAAGCCGTTCAGCCCGGCGGCCGGGTAGTTGAACCGCCACTCGGGCCAGGGCGAGGTCCGGCCCCAGCGCACGGCGGCGGCGCTGGACGACAGCGCCAGCACTCCGCCGTCGCCGGACGCGCCGGCCTGCTGGCCGCCGTAGGCCCACGCGAACGCGCCCGGGCTTTCCCAGAGCGGCGTTTCGTCGGCCAGGATGCGGTAACAGGCGGCGCGCTCGGCGTTCAGGTACCAGTTGGCGAGCGCGTGGCGGCCGTCACCCGCGAGGGCGAGCGCCTGGACGATGCCCGCCCGGTGGTTGCGGTCCACCCAGAGCACGCCGGTGTCGGCCGGCAGGCGGGGCGGCGCGGGCTCGGCCGGGAACTGCTCGATTACCCGGTCACCGTCGGTGATGCGGAAGTAGACCTCATCGCCGGCCGGGCCGGCCACGGTCACCGGCTCGATGCCGTCGGCCGCGAGCGCGGCGCCGGCGAACAGCAGCAGACACAGCAGGATTCTCAACTCTTACCTCCTTGCCGGGTCACACCCGGCGTCTTACCGGCGCCCCAGCAACGTGGCCAGCAGGGCCCGCTGCGCGTGGAGCCGGTTCTCGGCCTGGTCGAGCACGATTGACCGGGGTCCGTCAATGACCTCGGCGGTGATTTCCTCGCCGCGGTGCGCGGGGAGGCAGTGCAGCACCTTCGCGTCCGGCCCGGCCTGTTCCATCAGCTCGGCGTTGACCTGGAACGGCCGGAACATCCTGGCCTTGTGGGCGGCCTGGTCTTCCTGGCCCATCGAGGCCCAGACGTCGGTGTAGACGAATTCCGCGCCGCGGACCGCCGCGGCCGGGTCGTTGCCAAAGGCCAGCTTCGCGCCGCTCTCTTGCGCCATCGCCGTCGCGCGGTCGGTCACTTCCTTCGCCGGCTCGAAACCCCGGGGCGTGGCGACCCGCAGCTCCAGCCCGAGCAGGGCGCACGAGTACATGAGCGAGTTGCAGACGTTGTTGCCGTCGCCCACCCAGGCGATGATTGCGCCGTCGAGCTTGCCCCGGTGGTCCTTGACGGTCAGGATGTCGGCCAAAGCCTGGCACGGGTGGGCGGCGTCGGAGAGCGCGTTGACCACCGGCACCGAGGCGTTCCCGGCCAGGCCGGTTATCTTCTCGTGCTCGAACACCCGGGCGATGATGCAGTCCACCCAGCGGGCGAGGTTGCGCGCCACGTCCGGGACCGACTCGCGCGTCCCGAGCCCGATGTCGGACGGCCCGAGGTAGATGGCCGAGCCGCCGAGCTGGCGCATCGCCACCTCGAAGGTGACGCGCGTGCGCAGCGAGGGCTTCTCGAATATCAACGCGGCCACCTTGCCCTCGGCGTTGTCGAGGCGGGGCTTCTTCTTCAGTTCGGACTTGAGCTGCGCGGACAGCTCGAGCAGTCTCTCGAACTCGGCGCGGGTGAGGTCGGTTATCTCGGTCAGGTTCTTGTCCATAGTGGCTTTGGGCCGGGCGGTTCGCGGCCCGGCGTTCTCCTTCAATATCACTTGCTGCCCGAATCCATCTGCGCCTCAGGATAGCCGCCGCGCCCGGCCAGTCAAACCGGCGGTTGACCGCGCGGCCGGTTTCGGGCATAGTCTGGCCTGATGCTGGAGACGATTGCCGCCCTCTTCGTTGTCGGGCTGGCGGTCGCCGCGCTGGTCCTGCTGCTGGTGTTCGTGCTCAGGATGCGCGCGACGCCGGTGCAGGGGCACCCGGAGCCGGGGGCGGGAGCGCTCTCCGACGAGGAGCTCGAGCGGCTGCTCGACGAGGGACGCGATGAATGACGAGGCGCGGTCGGGCGTGGTCGCGGTCGCGGTCGTCAGCGCGGCCTATGTCGCGGCGCAGATGATGGCCGACGTGGCCAGCCTGCGGATCGTCACCGTTCTCGGGTTCAGCCTCGACGCCGGGACG
>JAFGQF010000025.1 GCA_016935775.1 Caldifarciminota bacterium | reverse complement strand
TCTCTGTGTCTCTGTGGTTGTCCCGGCTCTGTGGTTATCGTTGTCTTGGCGGCCTTGGCGGTTATCCCGCCCCGGTCCTGGGACTCTTGCCCTCTCTGTGTCTCTGTGGTTAACCCGGTCCGGCCCGGCCCGGCTAGTGCTCGGCCGCGAGGTCGGCCTTCGGGACACGCAGCGGGCCGAGCCTTCGGATCGCCTCGGTGAACTCGGTCACCGCGTTGGCGTAGCGCTGGCCCTCGGAAGCCGACACCCACTCCAGCCGCAGCCGCTCCGGCTCGATGCCCAGCGCCCCGAGCAGCGGCTTCAGTGCGTCCACCCGCTTGCGGGCTTTGTAGTTGCCCGACACGTAGTGGCAGTCGCCCGGGTGGCAGCCGCCGATGAACACGCCGTCCGCGCCGTCCCGGAACGCCTTGAGCACGAACTCGGGGTCGATCCGTCCCGAGCACATCACCCGGATCATCCGGATGTTGGCCGGGTAGCGCATCCGCGACGTGCCGGCCAGGTCGGCCCCGGCGTAGCAGCACCAGTTGCAGGCGAAACCGACGATGCGGGGCTCGAATCCGGCCATCTACTCCCCCGTGTCCTGCGCCGGCACCAGCGCGTCAAGCTGCGCCTCGATCTGGATATCGGTGAAGTGGCGCATCGTGATGGCGCCCGACGGGCAGGCCGACGGGCAGACCCCGCAGCCCTTGCACAGCACCGGGTTGACCTTCATCACGCCCTTCACCGCGTCGAACTCGGGCGCCGAGTACGGGCAGAGCGCCTCGCAGACGTGGCAACCCGAGCAGGCCTCCGGGTCCACCACGGCGATGACCGGCTCGATCGGCACCTTGCCCTTGTTCAGGAGCGCCAGGGTCGCGGCCGCCGCGGCCTTGGCCTGGGCCACCGTGTCGGGGATGTCCTTCGGCCCCTGGCTGCACCCGGCCAGGAACACGCCGTCGATGTTGGTGTCCACCGGCCTGAGCTTCGGGTGCGCCTCGAGAAAGAACCGGTCGGAAGACTGCGACAGCTTGAGCATCTGGGCCAGCTCCTTGCTGCCGGCGGCCGGCTCAAGCCCGGTTCCCAGCACCACGAGGTCGGTCTCGTGCTCGATGACCTTGTTCTCGAGCGTGTCCTCGACCCGGACGACCAACCGGTCGCCGCGCCGGAATATCTCGGACGGCCGGCCGCGCCGGAAGCTGACGCCCTCGTCGCGCACCCGGTCGTAGAACTCCTCGAACCCCTTGCCGTAGGCCCGGATATCCATGTAGTAACTGGTCACCCCGGTCCCGGGCAGCTTGTCCTTGACCAGGTGGGCCTGCTTGATGATGTACATGCAGCAGACCCGCGAGCAGTACTCGTTGCCCAGCGCCTTGTCGCGCGAGCCGACACAGTGGACGAACACCACGTCGCGCGGCGGCTTGCCGTCGCTCACCCGGACGATGCGACCGCCGGTCGGGCCGCCGGCCGACACCAGCCGCTCGAACTCGAGCCCGGTCAGCACGTCCGGGTACCGGCCGTAGCCAAGCTCGGGCATCCGGGTGGCGTCGAATACCTCCATCCCGGTCGCCACGACGATGGCGCCGACCTCGAGCTCGACCTCGCGGTCCTGGTCGTCGAAGTTGATGCACTTCTTCTCGCAGGCCTCCTGGCACTTGACGCAGGCGCGCGGCAGGTTGCCGAGGCAGTCCTTCATGCTCAGCACGTAGCTGGCCGGGACCGCCTGGGGGAACGGCTGGTAGATAGCGCGGCGCGTCGCCAGGCCGATGTTGTACTCGTCCGGCTTCATCTGCGGGCAGACCGCGCTGCAGTCGCCGCAGGCGGTGCACTCCGCCTCGTTGACGTAGCGCGCGCGCCGCAGCACCGTCGCCCTGAAGTTGCCGACGAACCCGGACACCGACTTCAGCTCGGACAGGGTCATCAGCCTGATATTCGGGTGCCGGGAGACGTCCACCATCTTCGGGGTCAGGATGCAGGCCGAGCAATCGAGCGTCGGGAAGGTCTTGTCGAGCTGGGCCATGTGCCCGCCGACCGACGGCTCCCGCTCGACCAGGTAGACCTTGTACCCGGCCTCGGCGATGTCGAGCGCGCACTGGATGCCGGCGATGCCGCCGCCCAGCACCAGCACCGACTTCGTCACGTCGGCCCAGCGCGGCTCGAGTTCCTCGAGCAGCGCGGCCCGGGCCACCGAGGACCGGACCAGGTCCTTCGCCTTGGCGGTCCCGACCTCCTTGTCCGGATGCACCCACGAGCACTGCTCGCGGATGTTGCACATCTCGAACAGGTACGGGTTCATCCCGGCGCCGAAGACCGCGCCCCGGAACGTCGGCTCGTGCATCCGGGGCGAGCAGGCCGCAACCACGACCCGCGTCAGCCCGTGCTCCTCGATGTCCTGCTTGATGAGCGCCTGGCCCGGGTCCGAGCACATGTACAGGTAGTTCCTCGCCACCGCCACGCCCGGCAATGTCCGGGCGTACTCGACCACCGCCTCGACGTCGACGGTCTGGGCGATGTTGGTGCCGCAGTGACAGACGTAGACCCCGATGCGCGGCGCCGCCATCACTTCGCCTCGACCAGCTTCTGCCTCAGCACCGGCACGACCTTGAGCAGGTCGTCGACGATGCCGTAGTGCGCCACGCCGAATATCGGCGCGTGCGGGTCCTTGTTCACCGCGACAATCGTCTCCGCGCCCTTCATCCCGGCGACGTGCTGGAACGCGCCCGAAATCCCGAGCGCGATGTAGAGCTTCGGCTTCACCGTCTTGCCCGACGAACCGACCTGCCGCTCCTTCTCCAGCCAGCCGGCGTCGATGACCGGCCTTGACCCGGCCAGCACCGCGCCCAGCGAATCGGCCAGTTCGCGCACCGCCGCGATGTTCGCCTCCTCCTTCACCCCGCGGCCGACCGCGATGACCACGTCGGCCTTGGTGATGTCGATGCCGGTAGTCGGCACCTCTTCGACCGAGATGAACCTGGTCCTGAGCGGCTCGGCCAGCGCCGGACCCGGGTCCCACGCCTCGACCGCGCCGCCGTCCCCCGGCCCGGCCTGCTTGAACTCGGACTGGCGCACCATCGCCACCAGCGGCAGCTCCGGCACCAGCACCTCGGCGTGCAGCTTGCTCGCGTACATCCCGCGCGTCACCTTGAGGCCGGCGTCGGTCTTCTCGAACCCGATGCAGTCTGAAACCGCGCCGCAGCCCAGCGCCACGGCCAGGCTCGGCCCGAGGTCGTTGCCGAACGACGAATGGGGCATCAGCACCGCGTCCGACGCGAGTTCCTGCACCAGCGCGACCAGCGCCCGCTGGTACGCCTCGGAATTGAACGCGGCCAGCAGCTCGTGCCGCGCATGGCGGACCTTCACACCACGGTCGGCGACAAGTTGGGCCATCTCCGGCGTGCCGCCCAGCAGGACCGCGGACAGGTCCGTGCCCAGCGCCTCGGCCAGTTGCCGTCCCGCGGCCATGGTCTCGAAGGAAGCGTCGCGCAGCGCGCCCTCACGGTGCTCGGCCAGGACCAGCACGCCGCTCACGCCAGCCCCCTTTCCTTCAGGATTTCCACCAGCCGGCCGGCCTTCTCCCCGGCGTCGCCCTCGATGAACTCGGCCGCCGACTCGGTCTCGGGAACGAACAGCCGCTCCACCCGGGTCCGCGACTTCATCTCGTCATCCGACAAGCCGAGCCCGGCGGCGTCGAAATCGTCCACCGGTTTCGAGCCCGCGCGCTTGATGCCCAGAATCGAAGCGTAGCGCGGGGTGTTGCCGCCGGTCTGGATGCTCAGCACGCACGGCTTCGGCAGTTCCTTCACCTCGAGGAACCCGCCCTCCAACTCGCGCTTCACTCTGAACCCCTCGCCCTCGGGCTCGAGGTTGATGACATACGCCGCGTGCGGCCAGCCCAGCGCCTCGGCCAGCGCCGGCCCGACCTGCGAATCCTCCACGTCCTGGGCGATGCACCCGGTCAGCACCAGGTCAAATTCCTCTCTC
>JAFGQF010000160.1 GCA_016935775.1 Caldifarciminota bacterium | reverse complement strand
TGAAGGTCCGGCGCCGGGCGTCGGGCTGGGGCTACTCGGTGGTGGCGCTCGTGGGGATGACGGTGATGGCGGCGGTAGGGCTCCTGGGCGGGGTTGACCCGAACGCGCCCAAGCTGATCCCGACCAGCGTCGGCAGCTTCTCGTTCCACATGCAGACGCTGTACGAGAACCTGATGGTGCCGCTGGGCGCGACGATGTTCGCCACGCTGGCGTTCTACATGGCATCGGCCGCCTACCGGGCGTTCCGGGCCCGCAACAAGGAAGCGACGCTGCTGCTGATCGCGGCCTTCATCGTGATGATCGGGATGGTGCCGATCGGCGCGGCGATCTGGCCCCGCCTGCCCGACATCGCCCAGTGGCTGCTCGACGTGCCGTCAATGGCGGCCAAGCGCGGCATCCTCTTCGGGGTCGCGCTCGGCATCATCGGCACGTCGCTGAAGATAATCCTCGGCATCGAGCGCGGCTGGCTCGGAGGGGGGCGGCAATGAGGCTGGGCGAAGCGCTCGCGAAGATTGACCGCCGGGTAGTGTTCGCGTTCCTGGCGGTGGTGGTGATCGTGCCGTTCTTCGTGCCGTTGAAGATACTGGGCTCGGTGTCGCCGCCGGCCCGCCAGCTTTTCCAGGCGGTCGAGGAAGTCGAGCCCGAGTCGCGGCCGCTCTTGCTGTCGGTTGATTTCGACCCGCAGTCGATGCCCGAGCTGTACCCGATGCTGACCGCGATTCTCCGCCACGCCTTCGCCCGCAACGTCCGGGTGATGGTGATGGGGCTGTGGGTGACCGGGGTCGGGCTGGGCGAGCAGGCGCTGAACGAAATCGCCCCCGAGTACGGCAAGGAGTACGGCGCGGATTACGTCTTCCTGGGCTGGAAACCGGGGTTCGCGGCGGTGGTGCTGGGGATGGGCAAGAGCATTCCCGAGACCTACCCGACCGACCACTACGGCACCCCGCTCGAGTCGCTGCCGATGATGAAGGGCATCAGGAATTTCAACCAGGTGCCGTTCGCGATATCGCTGTCGGCCGGGGACCCGGGCGCGCTGACGCTCTGGATTCCCTACGTCCAGTCGCGCTTCGGCCAGAAGCTCGGCACCGGGATGACCGCGGTTTCGGCGGCCGACGCCTACCCCTACCTGCAGTCGGGCCAGCTCACCGGGCTCCTGGGCGGGATGAAGGGCGCGGCCGAGTACGAGTTCCTGATTGCCGAGAAAGGCTACACCGAGGCGCTCACCCCGGCGATCCAGGCGATGGACTCGCAGTCGATGGCCCACCTGGCGATAATCCTGCTGATCGTGCTGGGCAATGTCGGGTTCCTGCTGACCCGGAAGAGGAGGAAGTGATGCACGTCCTGCAACTGCTGACCTCGGCTCAGGGAATCTGGATCTGGATCGGCGCGCTGCTGACGCTGTTTATATTCTCCTTCCTGTTCGGCGACAACCCGCTCTACAAGTTTGCCGAGCACCTCTACGTCGGGCTGTCGGTCGGGTACATGATCGCGATCTACTACTGGAACTTCTTCAAGCCCGACCTGATCGACCCGCTGTTCGGCCAGGGACGCATCATCCTGATAATCCCGGCGCTGCTGGGCATCTGCTACTTCGCGGTGTTCATCCAGAAGCTGGCGTGGACGGTGCGGATACCGATGGGGTTCGTGCTCGGCTGGGGCTCGGGTGTCGCGGTGCCGGCGATTCTCCAGGCCAACATCATCAAGCAGATCCAGGGCAGCCTGATTACCACCCAGATGCTGGCGCGCTGGGACACCTTGGTCTGGAACCTGATCATCCTCGTCGGCGTGATAACCACGGTCGTCTACTTCTTCTTCTCGCGCGAGCAGAAGGGGGCGTTCAAGACGATTTCCAACATCGGCATCGTCTACATAATGATCGGGTTCGGGGCGTCGTTCGGGTACACGGTGATGGCCCGGGTATCGCTGCTGCTGGGCCGGCTCCAGTTCCTGCTCGGCGACTGGCTGGGGCTGATAAGGTAGGAGGAATAGGTCCTATGGGACCTATAGGACCTATGCGTCGCGTCCTGCCCGTTCTCTTGGCGCTGGCCGCGCTGGCCGCGGCCGGCATCGTCAACATCCCGACCGATTCGTGGATCTACGACGACATCCGGCTGCTCAAGACCGCGGGCCTGGTCCGGTCGCCGGTATCGAGCACCCGGCCGTGGACCCGGGCCGAGGCCGAGCGGCTGGTGCTGGAGGCCGATTCGCTGGCGCGGGCGCGCGCGCCGGGCCTGCCCCAGCGGGCCGCGCTCGAGCGCCTCAGGACCGAGTTCGGAATCGGCCTGCCGGGGGTTGATTTCCGGCACGGGCCGCGCCGGCCGCTGGTGCGCGTCCCGGTGCCGGCGGGCGAAGGCGCGCGGTTCGACGCGGACCTGTTCTCGCGAGCCGGTTTCCGCCACGCGGACGGCAGCCGGGTGCGGGCGTCGGCCGGCGCGGTGCTCGGCTGCCGACCCGGGGACCGGTTCGCGTTCTACGAGCGGGCCGAGTTCACCGTGTTTCAACCCGACACTTTCGAGGTCCGCGACTCGGCGGGCGAGCACGTGCCCGGTTCAAGGGTCCATTCCTGGAAAGGGCTGGGCACCTTCGAGATCGAGCACGCCTACCTCGCGTTCCGGCTGCCCTGGCAGTTGCGGCTCGAGGTCGGGCGCGACGAGTTCTGCTGGGGGCCGGGACGGGTGAGCCAGGTGATGCTGAGCGACAACGCGCCGGCGCTTGACCACGTCCAGCTCGGCGCGGCCTGGCGCGGTTTTCGGTTCCTCGCCTTCACCGCCGGGCTCTCGCGCTGGGGCGAGAAGCACCGGTTCCTCTCGGCCCAGCGGCTCGAGGTTTCGCCCTGGAACTGGCTGACACTCGGCGGCGCGCTGATGAACGTCTACTCGTGGGACTCGCTCCAGACCCGGTCGTTCTTCGGGATGATGAACCCGCTGATACCGATCTACTTCGAGGTCGCCAACTCGGGCCACGACGACAACTTCCTGGTCGGCTGGGACGCAGTGGTGTTCCTGCCGGGCGCGCGGCTCCATGGCCAGCTGTTCCTGGACAACTTCGAGTTCATCAAGCGCGAGTGGCTGCCGCCCAACGCGGTCGGGTGGCAGGCAGGCGCCGAGTGGGCGCCGAACCTGCCGGTGTCGGCCGGGGTGGAGTACGCCCGGGTGAACGCCTTCACCTACTACCACCGGATTCACCACATAATGTACGAGCAGTATGGGGTGCCGCTCGGCCACGAAATCGGCCCGGACGCCGACCAGCTCGACCTGCGGCTCGGCTTCGTGCCGCTGGCCGGGCTGACGCTTGGAACCCGGGGCAGCGTCACCCGGCGCGGCTTCTACAACCGCGGCGGTTTCGAACGCAGGAGCTGGTACGCGGGCCAGCCGCTGCCCGAGAGCTTCCCGGCCCGGGCCGGGGACGAGGATGTCGAGCGGTCCTGGTACGGCGGGCTCGAGGGTGACTGGCGGGTGACCCGCGACCTGCGCTGTCGGGCAGAAGCCGGGTACCGCTACAGCGAGCACTGGCAGGGAATGCCCGAGAACCGGTCCTGGCTCGAGGCCGGGGTCGGGTTCGAGTACCGCTACTAGCGGCCGGGAGTCCCGAGCCGCCAGCCCAGCAGCGATTCCAGTTCCGAGACCGGGACCGCGCCGGCGCGAATCAGCGCCGGTTCTTCTCCGGAGAGGTCGAGGACTGTCGAGGCGATGCCGGGGCCGCAGTTGCCCGCATCAATCGCGACGTCAACCGCGGCGAGCAAGTCCGGGTCGAGTCGCTTGAAGTCGGCGACCGGCGGCTGGCCGTGGAGGTTGGCGCTGGTGCCGGCGAGCGGGCAGTCGAGAGCGGCCAGGAGAGCCCGGCCGGCCGGTTCGGCGACCACCCTGACGCCGACCGTTCCCCGGCCGCCGGTGAGCGCGGCCGAGGCGAGTTGCCCGCGCCCGAGCACGAGTGCCAGGGGGCCGGGCCAGTACCGCTCGGCCAGCCGGCGGGCACTGTCGGGCAGCGGTTCCACCCAACCGGTCAGCCTGTCGAAATCGGCGCAGTGCAGCAGCAGGGGCGCGTTCGCGGGCTTGCCCTTGAGCTCGCGGAGACGGCCGAGCGCGGCCGGGTTGTCGGCCCGGACGCCGATGCCGTAGACGGTTTCGGTCGGGAAGAGCACGATGCCGCCGCGGTTTAGCGCGGCCAGCGCCGGTTCCAGCCAGCCGGCCGGTTCAAGTCCGGGCCGGGGCGCGACGACGACCGGCATCAGCCGGCCAGGGCGTTGGTGACCGCGACGACCTGGTAGCTGCTGCCGTCGAGCTCGAGGTAGTCGCCGGGTTTCTTGCCGAGCAGTCGCCGGCCGAGCGGCGCGAGATAGGATATCACCCGGGCCTCGATGTCCGAGTCCCATGGCCCGAGCAGGGTGTAGTCGATCAGCGTCCCCGAGTCGTCCTTGAGCCGGACCCGGCAGCCGACCGAGACGTGGCCGGTGTCGACCGTGTCGGGGTTGAGCGCGCGGGCCTGTGCGAGGTCGGCCTGGAGCCGGTTGATGCGGGCCATCAGCCGGGCCTGTTTCTCCTTGGCCGCCTTGTACTCGTAATTCTCGCTCAGGTCGCCGTGGGCCCGGGCGCGGGCGATTTCGTCCGCGGTCTTCGGCAGTTCGCTGCTGACCATCCGGCGCAGGTCGGCGCGCGCCCGGTCCAGTCCGGCCTGCGTGCTCTGGATGCCGTCGTCGGCCGCGCTCTCCTCGAGCTCGGGGAAGCGGGCATAGACGTCGGACTTGAGTTCGTCGCGCCGGTACTCGGACAGCTCGCGCATCCGGGACAGCCGGCCGAGCAGGTTGCGGGCGCTGTCGGCGTCGAGCCGCTCGAGCGCGGCGGCGAGCAGGTCACGGGCCTGCTTGTCGAGCAGGTTCCTGAGCGGGGCGCGGTGTTCGCGGTGGGCCGGGGATTCGACGAGGTCAATGGCCCGCGAGAGCAGGCCGGGCGCGCTGCCGGGCTCCAGCCGGCTCCGGTTCTCGAACAGCCAGGTGAAGGCGTCCGGGTAGCGCCGGTAGTCGGTGACCAGCCGGTCGAGCAGCGCTCGCCACTCGGCCGGGTCAGCGGACTCGATCCTTTCGGCAAGCAGGTTGCGGGTCCGGCGGTCACAGTCGGCCAGGAAGAGCCGGGATTCGATTGCGGCCGTATCATCGCGGCCGGACGCAGCCAGGGACTCAATGTACTGGCGACGCCCGGTCCAGGTCGTCAACCCGGCGAAGCCGGCGACCAGCTCGTCGGCAGGCATCCGGGCCAGCCGGTCGGGCTCGGCCGCATCGTGGGTGTGCGCCTGCGGGCGGCTGGAGGACGATACCTCGGCGACCGGTTCATCGGACCACTGGAAAGACCGCGACGGACGGGGAAGCTGGCGCACGTGCGGGTCGCGGGCCAGGCCGCGCCGGGCCTGCTCCCAGAACTTCGACCAGCTTGCTGCCGGAACCGCGTCGGCCAGGCCGGTTTTCAGCTCGGCCGGGGTGCGGGGAATCGCAACGTCGCGCAGATAGCGGCGGACCACCTCGGCCGGCGCTGAAGCGACCATCCGCTCGAGCCGGGGCCGGTCGCGGTGCAGCAGCCAGTAGAAGCCCTCGGGTCGCGCCGGTACCAGCGCCTGTGAAGCGGCCTCGGTTTTGAACTCGACCCGGCCGTCGCCGAACTCCACCACGACCCGGTCGAGCAGCAGGTCGAGCTTCACGACCTCGCCCGGTCCCCGCTCGGGGTCGAGCACCAGCGCGCCCGGCAAGAGCGCCAGCATCCGCTCGAGCCAGGCCAGGGCGATGTCAATCGGCCGGCCGAACCCGAGGCCTGATTTCTGCAACAGTCGGTCGAAGTCCGGGTTGTCGCCGTGCAGCCGGCGCAGGCATTCGGCCAGCTCGCGCGCCAGGCGCAGGTCATTGCGGTCGAACCGGACCAGCCGGCGCAGGACCGCGAGTTGTTCGCCAAACCGGCCCCGGTCGCGCAACATGTCGGCCCAGACCGAGAGCATTGCGCGGACGGTCTCGGCCGGCGCCCAGCGATCAGCCAGTTCGGCTTCGGCCACGAGGTCGTCGAACGCCATTTCGGACTCGACCAGTTCGAGCCAGGCCGTCTCCAGCTCGCCGAACCGCTTGTGGCGCAGGTGGTCACGGAATGTTCGCTTGAGAGTTGACATCGGATGCCAAGGATAGAAGCGGGCCGGGCCAAGTCAAGCTCGCGACAAAGCCGGGGCCGCAGTGCCGAATGCCCTTGGGACGGATAAGTTGCTGATATTACTGCTTTTACTGGTCGAAGAGCCGCCAGGGGAGGCCGTCGTGCGGGTGCGGTTGGTTGTCCTTGAGTCGAATCGAGCCCGCCGCGAGGATGGTCTAAGCTATTGAACTCTATGACCAACCGGAGAAAGACGCCATTGGCCGAGAT
>JAFGQF010000159.1 GCA_016935775.1 Caldifarciminota bacterium | reverse complement strand
CGTCGGCGTTCGAGCCGCTGACCGAGGCCGAGATGGGCCTGTTCATCAAGGCGCTGCCGGGCGTGGGCAAGGCGATCCAGGACGCCGGGTACAAGACCGAGGAGAAGGAAGGCGAGGAGATCGAGTCCGCGCTCGCCCGCACCATCAGCGGCATCAAGACCGTGCCCGGGGTCGAGGAGGCCTGCAAGGCCGCCGGGACCGACTGGAACGGGTTCAACGTCGCGATGAGCAAGGTGATGGCCGCGACCGCGGCAATCAGCCTCGATATGGCGGCCGCGATGGTCGAGGGCCTGGCCGGCGAGGGCGAGGACAACGCCGAGATGAAGGCCGAGCTCGAGAAGGCCAGGGCGTTCACGTCCAGGGTGCCGGAAGCGAACAAGGAAATGGTCATCGAGCACATCGACGAGCTTCAGGCGCTGGAGGCAATCCAGTAGCAGGGCCGGCTGATACCATTCGCGGGGCGGGTCTACCGCCCCGCTTGCTTGTTGGTGTGCATTGGTATTTACAACACACCAGTTATCTATTAGCTTGTAGTATTGCGGTCGCCCGCTTCTGTTCGGCGGGGTGGGGTGCAACCTTCCGGGAAGCAACTCGACTCGCGACTGAGCAGTCTATATAATGCGTAGCCCGGCAGAGAACCTTTGCGGGCCGCCAAACAAGTCGCAATAAGCCAAGGAGATGCCGAATATGGAAGACATCCTGAAGGACGACATCAAGCAGGTCCACGACGAGATCGAACGCGAGAGCATCTTCGTCCAGGCGATAACCAGCGAGGTCGGCAAGGTCATCGTCGGCCAGAAGTACCTGGTTGACCGGCTGCTGGTCGGCCTGCTGGCGAACGGCCACGTGCTCATCGAGGGCGTGCCCGGCCTGGCCAAGACCTACGCGGTCAAGACCCTGGCCGCGGCCATCAAGGGGCACTTCGCCCGCATCCAGTTCACGCCCGACCTGCTGCCCGCCGACATCGTCGGCACCCAGATTTACGACCAGCGAACCGGCGCGTTCACCCCGCGCAAGGGACCGGTCTTCGCCAACCTCGTGCTGGCGGACGAAATCAACCGCGCTCCGCCCAAGGTCCAGTCCGCCCTGCTCGAGGCGATGCAGGAGCGGCAGGTGACCATCGGCGAGGACACCTTCAAGCTCGACGACCCGTTCCTGGTGCTGGCGACCCAGAACCCGATCGAACAGGAGGGAACCTACCCGCTGCCCGAGGCCCAGACCGACCGGTTCCTGCTCAAGCTCCGGGTCGGCTACCCGAGCAAGGAAGAGGAGAAGCAGATCATCGAGCGGATGACGACCGGCACCGAGCCGCAGGCCGGGCCGGTGGTCGAGCCGTCGGCCATCCTCCGGGCGCGCGCGCTCTGCAACCGGGTCTACGTCGACGCCAAGCTCAAGGACTACATCCTCGACCTGGTCTTCGCCACCCGGTTCCCGAAGGACCACGGGCTGGACGACCTCGAGTCCTTGATCCGCTACGGCGCCTCGCCGCGCGCGTCCATCTACCTGGTGACCGCGGCGCGGGCGATGGCCTTCCTGCGCCGGCGCGGTTTCGTCATCCCCGAGGACATCAAGGAGCTGGCCCCGGACGTGCTCCGGCACCGCGTCATCCTGAGCTACGAGGCCGAGGCCGAGGAGCTCTCGACCGACGACATCGTCCGCCGGGTGCTCGAGCGGGTGGAAGTGCCGTAGGAGAGAATTCAAGGGTCCAGGGGATCGAGGTTTCCAGTGAGGAACGGGCGGTGAAGCGGCAGCCGGCAGAGCGGGACCAGGCGCGCGCGCCCGGGCGCGCGGCCCGGGCGAAGATCCGCGGGGTCGAGATCAGGACCCGGCGGCTGGTCAACACGCTCTTCTCGGGCGACTACAAGTCCAGCTTCAAGGGCCGGGGCATCGAGTTCCTCGACCTGCGCGAGTACCTGCCGGGCGACGACGTCCGCACCATCGACTGGAAGGTGACCGCCCGCTACGGGCTGTCGCGCGGGGCCGCCTACCACCCGTTCGTCAAGAAGTTCGCCGAGGAGCGCGAGCTGGTGGTGATGCTGGTGGTGGACGCGTCGGGCTCGAGCCGGTTCGGAACCAGGGGCGCCTTGAAGCTCGAGCAATCGGCGCTGGTGGCCGCGACGCTGGCGTTCTCGGCCATCCGCAACAACGACAAGGTCGGGCTGGTCTTCTTCTCGGACAAGGTGGAGCGCTACGTGCCGCCGCGCAAGGGGAGGTCGCACGTGCTCCGGCTGATCCGCGACATCCTCTACTTCCGGCCCGAGGGCTCGGGCACCGAGCCGGCGCGGGCGCTCGAATTCGTGATGCGGGTGGTGAAGCGGCGGGCGATAGTCTTCCTCGTGTCCGACTTCCTCGGGGAGGGGTTCGCGCCGGACCGGGTCCGCGTCCCGCTCGGCATCGCCGCCCGCCGGCACGACCTCGTCGCGGTGTCGGTCACCGACCCGGCCGAGCTCGAGCTGCCCAACCTCGGGCTGGCCGAGGTCGAGGACGCGGAGACCGGCGCGCTGGTCACGCTCGACACCGGGGCGCCCGGGGTCAGGAAGGCGTTCGCCCGGCACCGCGCGGAACAGCTCGGCCGGCGCGACGCGCTCTTCCGCCGGCTCGGCATCGACCACGTCCCGGTCCGCACCGACCACGACTTCACCAAGGCGCTGCACCGGTTCTTCCAGGCAAGGGCGCGCAGGTACCGATGAACGGAAGGGTCCGAGGGTTCAAGGGTTCCGGGGTTCGAGAGACCAGGCCGGGAGCTGATTGCAGAATGCAGATTGCAGAACGCAGAACCGGCGGACCCGGGCAGTCGGTGCTTTGCAGTCTGAAATCTGCAATCACCAATCTGAAATCCCCGGTCCTCCTTGGTGTCTTGGTGTTTGCTTCCTCGGTCCTTTTCGCTCAACCCGATGCGGCCGCGGCTCAGCCCGACAGCGCGGCCGGGCCCGGCTACCGGCTGGTCGAGAGCGGCCCGGTCGGCGTGACCGCGAAGCTGCTGCCGCGCAAGACCACGAAACCGCTGACCGTCGGCGACCGGTTCAAGGTCGAGGTCACGGTCCGGCAGCACCGCGACCAGCAGGCCTCGGACCCGGTGCTCGAAGACCAGGACCGGTTCGCCGTCACCGGCCACTCGTCGGTCATCACCTACGACGGCGACACCGTCGTCACCACCCACGCGCTCGAACTGGCCGCGTTCGCCACCGGCGACATCCACCTGCCCGGTTTCCTGGTCGTGTTCCCGCACGCGGGCGAGGCGCTGG
>JAFGQF010000024.1 GCA_016935775.1 Caldifarciminota bacterium | reverse complement strand
CCGGATGACCGGCCGGGACGACAACCAGGACTCCCGGTGCAGGCGATTCAGCGTTGGTCATTGCGTCCGCATTGGTGATTGAGTGGGTATCGGCGCTTGGGCTTTGGTCCGGGTCCTGGTCGCTCTTGCCCGTTGCCCACCGGTTCCCGCAACTCTCCCCGGCCCCGGTTGCCAGGGCCGGCCGATATCCCGGCGCCTCCCTGGTTGCCGTTCCGGTCCGGACTGGCTGTCGGCGTTCGTCCGGCGCCACGCTCGACACCATCGTCTGCGACGAGGTTCCGCGCCGCTCAAGTCGGGTGTGGGTGGGGCTTTGTGGTATTCGGGTCCGGCTGCGGCCGGTCTGCGCACGGGGGCGCGGGAACTCACAGAGGAGGATGAGGCTTTCCGCCCGGGGCGCTCCCGGCCGCCATTCTGAAATGCGTTCTCTCCGGACTTCCCGAAGCCGCTGTCCGGTACCCGGGCACCGCGATTCAGGGCGCAATCGGTCCAGCCGTCCGCCGGTACGCCGCCCGATACGCTGCGCCCCGCGCCGGTTCGTGCGCTGCCCGATTCTGTTGCGGCAGAGTCGGCGGGCGGTTTCTGAGCGGCCCGCGAACCTTTTCTAACGGGCGGTCACGCGGCCCAGGACGATGATCGCCAGTGCGAAAGACAGCGTGCCGGTGGCGAGCCAGCGCGAGGTCTTGAGCCCGGCCTGCTCGGCGGCCTCGCGGTACTGGCTGAACCGGGTGGACGCGCCGGACCGGAACGCCTCGACCCAGACCACGGAGTGGTTCTGGACCGCTTCGGCCGGCAGGTTGTTGAGCGCTTTCTGGATGGCAAAGTCGGTTATCTTCAGGCCGTTGGCGTCCATCCATTCCCTGGCCATTCCCTGTTCGAACCAGGCGTCGTCCGCAAACTCCACGCCGGCCAGGTAGCCTTCGTGGTACTCGCTGCCGGGCGCGGCGTCCGGTCTCACGACCTCGGCGACGGTGGCGTAGCAGCCGCCCAGGGCCAGCGCGGCCAGCACGCAGGCCGATGCCCGGGCGAGGCGGGCGACGGTTCGGATCATCGAGTTTCCTTGTGATGCATACTTATATTCTACCCCACCCGGGGCGCGGCAACAAACCTCCGGGAAAGACGCGAGTCCTGTCCGTTCAGCGGTCGCGGGTTTCGTCGGGGCGGAGCCGGCCGAGCGAGTCGAGCAGGTCGCGGACCTGTTTGTGGATGCGGTCGCGGACTCGGCGGTAGAAGCCGATGTCGCGGCCGAGTGGATCCGGGATGCGCCACTTGACGAGCTTGTCGCAGGGCAGGAACGGGGGAACGACGTCGCGTCCCATCGCCACGATGATGTCGAACCGCGCGGGCGGAAGGTTGGCGAAGCCCCGCGGCCGGGCCGCGGAGAGGTCGAGGCCGACTTCGTCCATCACCGCGATTGTCTCCGGCATCAGCGCCCGGGCCGGGCCGGTGCCGGCGCTCGCGCATTCGATGTCGCGGCCGAGCTCGCGGCAGAAGGCCTCGGCCATCTGGCTCCGGGCCGCGTTGCCGACGCAGGCGAAGAGGATGCGCATGCTGTCCCTCTTCAGCCAGCCGGAATGGCTTCGGTTTTCCACAGGCCCAGCCGCTTGTCGCGCTGGTCCGCGAGCGGCGATTCCTCGTCGATGAGCCGGAGTGGTTCCGGGAAGTTGAAGGGCGGGCGTTGCAGGTTGATGGGCCGCCAGAGCCCGGTCAGGATGTCGTCGTTACGGTCGTGCCCGATGAAGGTGGTCGTCAGCAGGTAGCGGTTGCCCGACTCGCGGATGTTCGCGAGCGCGAGCGCGACGTGCTCGAACGACAGGTGGACGAGACAGTCGCGGCAGAGGACGAGGTCGGCCGGGGGCAGCCGGTCACGGAGCAGGTCGAGCCGGACGAAGCGGCGGCCCGGGCGGCCGTAGCGTCGCCGGTTCTCCTCGACCAGCTTTTCGACGATGTCGCCGCCGGTGTAGTCGACGCCGAGGTCAACGTGCCGCATCCAGAAGAAGTCGCCGCAGGGCGCGTCGAGCAGGGAACGGCAGCCGAGCTCCTTGAGCAGGCCGGGCAGCGCCCGGCGCACGGCCGCGGTCTGGGCCAGGCTGGAGCCCGGCCCGGAGCTCGAGCCCCGGCCTTTCCAGACACGCCGGTTGCGGCGGAACTCATCGGTGAACACCCGCTCGGGAGACTTGCCGGAGTAGCGTGCCCTGCGCCAGAGCGGGACCAGGAACGGCAGACGTGCCTTCACCGCTCGCCGCAGCCGTCCGTCCAACGCTCACCCCGCGGAACCGCGGTTGCGCGCCGGGAATGCCTGAAGGACCGTCGCGCAGATTCGCTCGAGGTCCTCGCCGGTCAACGCCGAGCCGCTCGGCAGGCACAGCCCCTGCTCGAAGAGCCGCGCCGACACTTCGCCGCCCCGAACGCGGCAGCCGGCGAAGACCGGCTGGAGGTGCATCGGCTTCCAGAGCGGCCGCGATTCGATGTCCTGTCGTTCGAGCGCCAGGCGGACCTTCTCGCGGTCTGTTCCGGCCCGCGCCGGGTCAATGGTCAGGCAGGTCAGCCAGCGGGTGGCCCGGCCGCAGGCGGCCTCGGGGTGGAAGCCGACGCCCGGCAGGTTGCCCAGCGCACGCCGGTAGAACTCGAAGTTGCGCCGGCGCGCGGTCACTCGCTCGGCGAGCACCGCGAGCTGGCCCCGGCCGATGGCCGCCAGGATGTTGCTGAGCCGGTAGTTGTAGCCGATTTCGGAGTGCTGGTAGTGCGGGGCCGGGTCGCGCGCCTGGGTCGCGAGGAACCTGGCCTTGTCCACCACCGCCTTGTCGTGCGAGACGAGCATCCCGCCGCCCGAGGTGGTGATGACCTTGTTGCCGTTGAACGAGAACGCGGCCGCCCGGCCGAAGCTGCCGGCGGGCCGGTTCTTGTAGGTCGCGCCCAGGGCTTCGGCCGCGTCCTCGATGACCGGGACGTCGTACTCGGCGCAGGTTTCGAGAATTGGTTCGTAGTCGGCGCACTGGCCGTAGAGGTCCACCGCCACCACCGCGCGCGGCAGCCGGCCCCGGGCCGCGCAATCGGCCAGCTCCGCGCGCAGCAGGCCGGGGTCGAGGTTCCAGGTCTGCTCGTCACAGTCGACGAAAACCGGCACGCCGCCGTCGTAGGTTATCGCGTTGGCGCTGGCCGCGAAGGTGAAGGTCGGGCAGATGACCTCGTCGCCGCGCCCGAGCCCGAGGATGCGCAGGGCGAGGTGCAGGGCCGCGGTGCCCGAAGATAGCGCGACCGCGTGCGGGACACCGACCGCCGCCGCGAACTCCCGCTCGAAAGCGTCGACGTGCGGGCCAAGGGGCGCGACCCAGTTCGATTCGAACGCGTCCCGGACGAGTTCGAGTTCGCGGCCCGACAGGTGCGGCGGCGACAGGTAGATACGTTTCAACGGTTCACACCTCTTCGTCCGGCACCCGCGTCAGCACGTGGCCGGGCTTCCCTTCGTGCAGCACCCGGGCCGGCACGCCGGCGACTACGCAGTCGGGCGGCACGTCGCGGGTGACGACCGAGCCGGCGCCGACGGTCGCGCCGTCGCCGACCCGGACGTTGCGCACGAAGGCGTTGGCCCCGATGTAGCAGAGCCGGCCGATTGACGCCTCGCCGTTGACCGTGACGTTGGGGCTGACCACCGAGAAGTCGCCGACCTCGACCGCGTGGCCGAGCACGGAGTGAATGTTGAGCATCACGTGGTCGCCGAGGCGGCAGCCGACGGTCAGGTCGGCGTAGCGGCCGATCATCACGCCGTGGCCGATCGCGTGGGACGAGTGTAGCCGGACGGTCGGCGAGACGAGGCTGACCCACCGGGGGTTGAAGCCCGCGACCTTCTCGACCGTCAGCCGGCGCGCCCGCGGATCGCCGACGCCGCTGATGAAGCCGGCGCGCGGGTAGCGGGCCGCGGTGTCGAGCGCGCCGAGTACCGGGTAGCCGATGTACTCGCGGCCGACGCGCTCCGCGTTGTCGTCGAGGAAGCCGAGCAGGTTGAACCTCCGGCGGTCGTCGTTGATTTCTTCGACCAGCCAGGCGTACTCCTGTGCCAGGCCGCCGGAGCCGAGAATCACCAGGTCTTCAGTCATTGCCGTCACTCTCCTTTCCCCGTGCCGCGGAAAAACGGCATCCCGTCGCCGCCGGCGAAGTCCACACCCTGCCGGCCGACCACGCGGCGGAGCGTGCGGCCGAGAATCCTGAGGTCGAGCCTGGCCGACCGGTGGTCAACATACCAGGTGTCGTGCGCGAACTTCTGTTCCCAGGTGAGCGCGTTGCGGCCGTTGACCTGGGCCCAGCCGGTGATGCCGGGCCGGACATCGTGCCGGCGCGCCTGTTCGGGCGTGTAGAGCTCGAGGTACTGCATCAGGAGGGGCCGAGGGCCGACCAGGCTCATCTCGCCCTTGAGCACGTTCCAGAGTTCGGGCAGCTCGTCGATGCTGAACCGGCGCAGGAACCGGCCGAGCGCGGTCTTGCGCTCGTCGTCCGTGCCCGGGCCGCGGCGCATCGTCCGGAACTTGACCAGCCGGAACGGCCGGCCGCGCAGTCCCGGCCGTTGCTGGACAAAGAATACCGGCCAGCCCATCGAAACCAACACTAGCATCGCCACGGCGGCGAGCAAGGGCGCGAGCAGCACCAGGCCGGCCGCGGCCGCGAGCAGGTCCGCCGTCCGTTTCACCGCCGGGTACGCGCGGCTCCCGCTCACCGCTCCAGCTCCTCGAGAACCCGGGCGTTCACCGTTCGGACGTCGAACCGTTCCACGGCCAGCCGGCGGCCTGCCGCGCCCATCCGGGCGGCGAGCGCGGGTTCGCGCAGGAATCGCCTCATCGCCGCTGCCAGCGCGCGGGCGTCGCCGACCGGCACCAGCAGGCCGTTCTCGCCCACGCGGACGCGGTCCGGACCGGGCGCGCCCGCGCCGGCGATGGTCTCGCGGCAGCCCGGTGCGTCGGTGGTGATGACCGGCCGCTCGGTCGCCAGCGCCTCGAGGACGGTGCGCGGCATCCCCTCGCGGTAGGACGGCAGGACGTAGACCGTGGCGGCGCGGTACCAGGGCCGGGTGTCGGCGACCGGGCCGGGCCATTCCAGGGTCCCGCGCGCGACCCATTGCCGGGCCTCGTCCCCGGCGATGCCGCCCGGGTTGGAGTCCTCGGGGCCGACCAGGGTGAAGCGGGCGTCCGGGAAATCGCGCCGCACCAGGTCCGCCGCCGCGGCGAAATCGCGCACGCCCTTTTCCGCCAGCAGCCGGCCGACCATCAGGAACCCGGGAGGGCCGTCGGGGAGCGGCGCGGCCGGGTAGTCGCCGGTGTCGATGCCGACGCCGTCGAGGACGACGACCCGGCGCGCGCCGAACCCGGCCAGCACGCGGGCGTCGTCTGGGTTGAGGGCGAAGAGTGTGCGGAGTCGGGGCAGGCTGAGCCGGTAGAGCACAGTTATGACGGTCCGGACGATGGTCTTCCGCCATCCACGACCGCCGACGGTGAAGAAGTAGCCGAGGCCCTCGACCATGCCGCAGCGCCGCGGCACGCGCGCCAGGAACCCGGCCAGCGCGCCGTAGATTACCAGCTTGGTCATGAAGCCGAGGCAGGCGTCGACGCGCAGGGCACGCAGCCGGCGTGCGAGCCCGATGATGACGAGCAGGTCCCGGGCCGGGTTGGTCCCGGTCCGCTCCATCCGGAAGTCGACCGGTTCGGCGCCGAGTCCGGCGACCAGCGCGCGTGTGGCCGCGTCGTAGTCCGGCGCGAAGACGAAGACCCGGCTTCCCCGGCGGACCAGTTCGCAAACCAGCGGCCCGCGGAACGGCCCGACCGCGGCTGCGTTATTGCAGAGGAGCGCGATACTGCGGGGCGCCATTGTCTTCAAGCTCCGAAGTGCCGGACCGGGCCAGCAGCCAGGCCGCCGAGATGACCGCCATTATGAACCACCAGTGGCGCTGGTAAAGTGCCTCGACGCCGAGCGACAGTCCGGCCATCGCGACGAAGCCGCACAAGAGGCCGATGTTCACCGGCCGCGCCTCGCCCGGCCCGCGTCGCAGGGCCTGGAGCGAGCGGCGTGCGTGTCCAACCAGGAACCAGGCGAACACCGCCGCGCCGATGACCCCGAACTCGACCAGGAACCAGAGGAAGGTGTTGTGGACGATGGCGATGCTGCCGCGCGCCAGCTGGAAGCCGCCCAGGCCCTGTCCCCAGATCGGGCTCTTGAGGAACAGCCGGACCGCCTCGTCCATTATGTCGGCCCGGCCCTCGATGGTGGTCTGGCGCGTCGCCATCTGCCCGCTGAACTCCCACGGCGAGCTCGTTACCTCGGTCTCAAGCACGGCCGGCAGGGTGTAGTAAACCACCGCGCCGAGCGCGACCACGGTTACCGCGGCCAGCGCCCGGTGCCGTACCCGTCCCATCAGCATCCCCAGCGCCGCGCCGGCGACCAGCCCGAGCCAGCAACTCCGCGAGTATGTCAGGACCGTGCCGACCGCCAGCACCGCGGCGGACACCGCGCCCTCGAACGGCCGGAACAGCGCGCCCCGGCGGAAGCCCGCGACCAGCGTGATGGTGAACGCTGCCACCAGCAGGCCGCCGAAGGCGTTAGGGTCCACCAGGTAGCCGGAGAGACGGCCGGCGAAGTTGGCGTGGAACTTCGCGCTCAGGCCGAGCGCCATCAGCACGATGGCGAGGAGCGCGTGCAGCGTCACGACGCGCACGAACAGCCGGACGATGCCGTAGACCCGCTGCCAGCCGCCGGCCGCGTACACCGCGACCATCGCGTAGCTCAGGACCAGCACCAGGAGGCCGACGGTTTTGTTGAGCAGGGCGTAGCGGCTGATTTCTCCCCAGCGCAGGACCGTGACCCAGTTGGCGAGCAGGAAGCAGGCGACCAGCCAGGGAACAGATGGGTGCCAGAGCCGGGCGCCGGTGCGCCAGTCGCGCGCGATGAAGAACGGCAGCCAGGTGATCAGCAGGAGGTCGGCGGGCGCGAACCGCGGGATGACGAACCCTGCCAGCTCGACCTGGATGGGGAGCAGGAAGACCCAGAGCGGGACGAGCCAGCTAAGCACGGCCGGCCTCCGGTCCTTTCCCGGGAAGGAGCAGGTCCAGGTACTTCGCTCCCGCCGCCTCGACCGAGAACATCTTCCGGGCCCAGGCGACCCGGTCGCAGGCAGGGCCAGGGTGGAGCAGTGCTTCTTTCATCGCCCGGGCGAGGGCGAGGTGGTCGCCGACCGGGACGAGCGCGCCGTGGCGGCCCGAGTCGAGCACCTCGGCCGGGCCGCACGGGCAGTCGGTCGAAACGACCGGAGTGCCCAGCGCCATTGCCTCGACCAGCGTCATCCCGAATCCTTCGTAGCGCGAGGAAAGCACGTAGAGGTCGGCGTGTTTCATATAGGGGCAAGGATTGGCCGCGGTACCGGGCAGGTCAACCCGCTCGGCCAGGCCGAGTTCGCCCGCCAGCCGCTCGAGCGCGGGCCGATCCGGCCCGTCGCCAATTATTGCCAGCCGGCAGTCCGGGACCTGGTCGAGCACGACCCGAAACGCCCGGAGCAGGTTGCCGAAGTCCTTCTGGTATGTCAGCCGGCCGGCGCCGAGCACGACCGGGCCGCGCTTGTGGGCCAGCCAGTCGTGCGGGCAGGGCTCACCGGCCCGCCGGTAGAGTTCGTCGGTGACGACCGGGTTGTGGATGGTATGTACTTTGCCCGGTTCCATTCCGGATTCGATGAGCCCGTCGGCGATGGCCCGCGCCACGCCGACGACCGCGTCGGCGTAGCGGTACCGGGATTCGAGCCGGTCGGCGACCGCGCGCTGGAGCCAGCCGAGCGCCGCGCGGCCGGCGCGGACGTCGATATGGTGGCTGACGACCGCGCGGCCCGGGAAGCCAAGGTCGCGTTTCGCGCGGGCGACACACCAGTTGCAGGTGGACTTGGCCGCCAGCAGGCTGCGCGGGTCCCGCGCGCGGACGTAGCGGCGGAACGCGGGCCAGTCGAAAACGCCCCAGCGTTCGCGCCGGTGGAGCCGCATCAGCCGGTTGCCGAGGTCCACAACCCGGGCGCAGGCCGCGAAATCGTCGAGCAGGGGGCCGTCGGCGACGCTGAAGACCGCCTCGACCTCGAGTCCCCGGCCGGCGAAGTGGCGGGCGAGGTTGAGGAAGACCGTTTCGACCCCGCCCCAGCAGGGAAACGGCAGGAAGAGCGCGACGTCGGGCCTAGCCATTGACGAGCCCGGCAATCAGCTCGCGATATCGTTGCACGGCCCGGTCCTGCCGGAAGAAGGCCGCCCGGGTTTTCAGTTCGTCCGCGCGCGGGGATGCGGCGAGCGTTTCCGTGATGGCCGCGGCCAGCGCGGCCGGGTCGCCCACCGGCACCAGCCGGCCCCAGCGGCCGTCCTCGAGGATTTCACGCGGGCCGTGCGGGCAGTCGGTAGAGACAACCGGGCAGCCGCAGGCCAACGCCTCGATCACCACGGTCGGCAGTCCTTCGAACCGGGACGAGAGGGCGAAGACCGCGGCCCGGCCGAAGTACTTGTAGGGGTTGGCCGTGAAACCAGCCAGGAGCACGTCGCCGGCCACGCCCAGCCCGGCGGTGAGTTTCTCGATGGCGGGGCGTGCCGGTCCGTCGCCGAGGATTACCAGTCGCGCTTCGAGCCGGCCCCGGACCTGCGCGAAGGCGCGCACCAGACCTTCGAAGTCTTTCTGGCAGGCATATCGTCCGGCCGCGACTATCACCGGCGGCCGGCCCGGTTCGAACCAGTCGGTGTCGGTGACCGGTTCGCGGGCGAGCGCCTCGATGCGGCCGATGTCCACCGGGTTGTAGATCACCTCGATGTCCTGCCGCGCCAGCCCGGTGGAACGCGCGAGTTCGTCGGCCGCGCCGCCGGACACGGCCACGACCCGGTCCGCGTCCCGGTAGAGCCGGTCCTGCAGTCGCCGCAGCGGCCAGGAGATGGTCTCGCTTCCCACGCTGGAGTGGTAGGTGATGATGGACTTCGAATCGGACCGCGCGAGCCTGTTCGCCAGGAGTACGGCGACGTTGGGACCGCTGACCGCGGAGAGCACGACGTCGGGACGGCGGCGGCGCAGGTAGCGGGTCAGCGGCGGGAAGGCGAAGAGCGACCAGGGATGGCGCAGGACGCCCAGGTCCACGACCCGCACGCGCGGGTCGAGACCATCCAGGAATGGGCCGATCGCCTTGTAGAGCACGAATTCCACGTCGAGACCCGGGCCGACCAGTCCGTTGGCCAGGTCGCACAGCACCCGGCCGACGCCTCCGACCGTCATCGTGGTGAAGACGATTGCCAGGGTCACTGTTCGTCCCCGGAAACGAAACGCACGATGCCGGCCACGGTGGCGTTCCACGAGAAGCGCTCCACGCCGAGTTCCCGGGCGCGACGGCCCATTGCCGACAGTTCGGCAGGGGCCAGGCCCAGCAGTTCGTCGAGCCGGGCGGCAAGGTCCGCGCGGTCGCCGCCGCCGAACAGCCGGCCGACGTCGTGCTCGGCGATATAGCGGGTGTCGTCGAGCCGCGAGGCGACCACCGGCCGGCCGCAGGCGAGGTACTCGCTGAGCTTGAGCGCCGAGGTGCCGGTGAGACGGTTGCGCGCAATTCGGGCAATCGGCGCGGCACAGATATCGCAGGCGCCGATGCAGCGGGCGACCTGCTCGTAGGGCACGCGGCCGGTGAATCTCACCAGCCCGGCAACGCCGAGCGATTGGGCCAGGTCCTTGAGTTTCGCCGCCTCGGCGCCGTCGCCGACGACGAGCAGGCGGATGTCGGGATGGCCGGGCGCGAGCCGGGCAAAGGCGTGGACCAGGTCGTCAACTCCCTGCCATGGCGCAAGGTTGCCCTGGAACCCGATGTAGCGTGCGCTCGGTTCGAGACCCAGGTCCCGTTTGCAGTCGGTGGCATCGAGCGGGACGAACAGCCCGGTGTTGGCGCCGTTGCCGAACACGCCGACCTTTTCGGGCCGGACCCGGTAGCGCGCGACGAGGTAGTCGCGCAGCCCCGGGGTGACCACGACGACGCGGCCCGCGAGCCGGTAGCCGACCCGCAGCAGCGCGACCTGGACCGCGAGCCGGATTTGCCACGCCAGTCCGCGCGCGCCGGCGGGCCGCGGGTTGACCAGCATCACTTCCTCGCGGATGGCCCCGTTGACCTCGAGCGCGGTTGGGACGCGCGCGAGCCTGGCCCAAGCCAGGGCCGGGACAGCGGTGATGTCCTCGCGCACGTAGAGGATGTCGAGGGGGTTGCCGCGGTGGAGCCGACGCAGGCGGGCAGCGGTTCTGAGCGCGGCCGAAATGATGCGCAGGCGTGCCGGCCTGGGGATCGGTGGACAGCACTGGAGATACTCGAATCCGTCGGCCGCCAGGCCGTCGGGCGGAGTCGGGTTCGCCACCACGGCCCGGGCGTGGCGCCGGAGCGCGCGGCTGAACTCGAGCACGTGGGTGCGCGG
>JAFGQF010000023.1 GCA_016935775.1 Caldifarciminota bacterium | reverse complement strand
TCGAGCGCGAAGCCCTGGTTGAGCATCTTGTGGACCATCACCTCGAAGTCGCGGTCCGGGTGAAAAGAGTGACGCCAGCGTAGCCGGCAGTTGCCGGTGTCGGTGAACTCTCCCCAGGCGCGCGCGCGCCAGCCGGATTCGGGTGGAAGCTCAAAGTCGCCGTTCTGCACCAGCTCGTGCCCGGCCAGCAAGACCGGCAGCAGGAGGATGAGGATGGTGCGTTCGAATGTCAGCGGTCTGATGAGAGCAGTCCTTTTCCCGGATAGCGCCTGACAGATGTTAAGACGCGAACCGGGCCGGGTCAAGCAAAATCGGTCCAGAGCTTGTCCCGGACCTCGGCGGCATCGAGCAACCGCCATTCGCCCGGGGCGAGTCGTCCGAGCTCAAGCCCGGCAATCCGCACTCGTTGCAAGCGGATTACCCGGCAGCCGATTGCCTCGACCATTCGGCGAACCTGGCGCTTCCTTCCCTCGGCCAGCACGATGCGCAGTCCGCGCGCGCCCGAACGGACAACCGAGAGCGGCCGCGCCGGACCGTCGTCAAGCCTGACCCCGCGCTCGAGCCGTGCCAGTTCGTCGTCCGTCGGTCGCCGGTCAAGCCAGACCCGGTACTCCTTCTCCTTCGCGAACCCGGGATGGGTGAGCCGCTGGGCCAGGTCGCCGCAGTTTGTCAGGATCAATAATCCCTCGGAATCACGGTCGAGCCTGCCGGCCGGGTAGAGCCGCTCGTCGAACGGCACCAGCTCGGTCACCAGTCTCCCCTGCTCGCGGGCTCGCCGGCAGGCGCTGAGAAAGCCCGCCGGCTTGTTCAGCGCGACAACCAGCCTGCCGCTCTTTGGATGGACCGACCTGCCGTCGAGTTCAACCAGGTCCTCACCCGGGCGCACGCGGCCACCGATGGCCGCGGGCCGACCGTTGACTTGCACCCGGCCCTCGGCGACGAGCCGCTCGCAGAACCGGCGCGACCCGACCCCGGCCTGCGCCAGGTAATGATGAACCCGAACCGATTGTGGCGTTACCGCGGGGATTGGTTCAGTAGACGCTCTGGCCGACCCGGACCGAGTAGGTCTTGCCATGGTACTCGACGGTGATCTGGTCCGAGCCGATGCTCTGAATCTGCCGGCCGGAGACCGCGTCCCCGACCTTGTACTGGCGGTTGCCGACCAGGACGTAGCGGCGGCCTTCGAGGTCGGTCAGGATCGCCTCGACCTTGTTCTCCGAGCCGGACTTGGACTGCCGTCCCTCGCGGGGAACACGCTTGGCGCGCGGCTGGCGCTTCCGACTGCCCCGTTCCTCCCTGCTTCGGCGCTTGCGGGTCTCCCGCCCGGCCTTGGAACTGCGGGACACCTTCTCACGCCGCCCGGTCGAGGATTTCGCGGACTGGGTCTTCGACTTGGCCGGGGCCGGCTTCTTGCCGCCGCCGAGAATCAGGGCGCCCGCGACTACCGCGACCACCAGCACGGCCACCAGCACCACGTAGGGCATCAGCTTGTTCTTGGAAGGTGGTCCGCCCCGGCGCGGTGCCCGCCCGCGCCCACCGGATGAACCGGTACTGCCCTTCTTGGAAGCCATCATCGGCGTGGCCCCCGCTCACAATCCGTTCCAGCACGGCCAGGCTGCAAAACCACGTCATAAGGTAGCAAGTAACGGCGGTCTGTCAAGCTGCTTCGTCTCAGAAGAACGCCCTGACCTCGCCGGTCAGCGAGTGCTCGGCCGCCCGGTCGGGCCGGTCCGAGAACCGGTATCCGAACGAGGCGGTCAGGATATCGCTCATCACGTGGGAGATGGACAATCCGGCGGTGGGCAAGATGCCCAGCGGACGGCCGAGCGCGACCTCGAACGGCAGTTCGTCGACCGCGCTCCAGCGATAGACCACCGCCAGTTCGGGGCGAATTCGCGTCCGGCCGGCCAACGAGAAACTCCGCGCGGCCCGCGCGCCCGCGGATTGCAGCCTGAACTCGCCCAGTTCGGGATACAGCAACGGCGCGGCGATAAGACTGTTGCCGTAGTCCAGCGACATCTCCAGCCTCAACCGGGACCCGATTGTCGGTTCGAGCACGGCCGCCCAGCCGGTCTCCTCCAAGTCCACGCCGGTCCCCCGGTAGCGCCGGTCAGTCCTGCGCTCCACCCGGCCCACGACCGCAAGTCCCGGCCGATCCCGCGATGCCACCTCGCCGAACACCCGGAATCGCATAACCCGCTGGCCGGTCGCCGACAGGGTCCGGTCCTCGCTTTGGCCGGCGTCCACGCCGAACTGCGGCTCCAGCCCGGGCTCAAAGGCACGCAGGTTCAGCCGACCGGTCGCCGACCAGTTCGACATCGCCGTCCCGGAGTCAGAGCCGGTCTCCGACCCGGAGAAAGAACCGGTGATTCCGAACGGTTCCCAGGCCGCAAGCTCAACGCCGAGGTTGGCGGCGCGCTCGCGGGCGGATTGGTACTCGTCGCGGGCGACCACCAGCCGTTCGAAATCGCCGCCCGGGTCGGCGTAGTAGCGGCCCGAGGTTGAGTCACGCCGGTAACCTCCGTTCCCTTCGCCGACATAGCGGAACAGTTCGTCCTTGGACTGGACCAGGCCATTGGACTGGTCTAGGTCCGCCTGGAGCCTCACGCCAGCCAGCGGCAAGACCACGGCCCGGAGGTTCCCGAACCAGCGCACCCAGTCATCGTCCTGGCGGCCGGGTAAGTCGCGCTCCTGCCGGCCGACCCGCGCACGAACGTCAACCCGCTCATCCCGGCGCCACGAGAACTCGGCCCGTCCCAGCCATCCGCGGGAATCAGCAAGCCATCCACGGGTATCGGCCAGGGATCCGACATCGTACTCCGCGCCGGCCCCTGCCCGCAACTCATCGTTCACCGGCACGTCGAGGCCGGCCTCGACCCGGGTTTCGCGCACCGAATCCGTTCCCTCGAACCGCACCCCGGCCCGCGGCTCGAACCTGCCGAACCGCGGGTCCAGCACCGTCCTCAGCCTGGTTTCACCGCCCGCCCGGCCGGCCGAGAGCCGGGCAAACCCGGCCCGGACCGTGCCCGCCAGGCGCGGCACCTGCTCGCCTCCCGTGGTTGCCAGCAACCCGGCCTCGACGCCGGCCTCGAACTGGTCGGCCGGCCGGAATGACGCCGCCACTTCGTTGCGCACCACCGCGTCTTCCGGCTCCAGGCCGCCCCAGCGCTCGCTGAACCCGATGGCACTGTCCCCGCCGCCGAACTCGACGCCGCCGGTGCGCCAGGCGCCGCCGTAGTTCAGCCGTACCGGACCGGACTGCCATTCCATCCCGGCCCCGGCGGTACCGTCGCCCGCGGCCGCGCCCCCCGGGGCCAGCAGGTTGTGGTCTCTTCGCAGCCACGTGCCGGACAGGACCGCCTGGAAACTGCCCCGCTCGTACGCTGCCCGTCCGGCAACCCACTCGCGCCGCTCGGGCAGTTCCACCTTGACGCGAGCCACGTAGTCGCCGAGCGAATCCCCGACATGACGATGAAACAGCAGGGTGTCATCGTAGACGTAGTCGCCGAGCGAGTCTCCGACGTAGCTGAAGGCCACCCGGAAATCACCCGAGTCCTCGCCGACGTACCGGTAGAAGCCGCCGGGGCCGAGAACGTACGGGCCGGTACCGGGCTCGACCGGTGTTCCGCCGTCGAGCCACGCCCGGGCCGTGTCGCCGCCGATTGACGCGAGGTACTCGCGGGCATCTTCATCGAGTTCCAGGGCCAGGCTCCGCTTCGGGTCGTCGCCCTCGCGCAGGTAGTCAACCGCCAGTTCGACCCCGCCCGGCAGGAATGTCGCCCCGCCGACCAGGTCCTCTCGCAACCAGGCGTCACG
>JAFGQF010000158.1 GCA_016935775.1 Caldifarciminota bacterium | reverse complement strand
CAGCCGCCTGCCCTGGTAGAATGCCTCGCCCTCGCCCAGCAGCACGATCGCCATCTGGCTCATCGGCGACAGGTCGCCGCAGGCGCCGACCGAGCCCTTGTCGAACACCACCGGCGTCACGCCCTTGTTGAGCATCGCGACCAGCGTCTCGACCACCTTGAGCCTGAGGCCGGAATGGCCCTTGGACAGGACGTTCACCCGCGAGCACATCCCGGCGCGCACCACTTCCTCGGGCAGCGGCTGGCCGCACCCGGCCGAATGGCTGTAGACCAGGTAGCGCTGGAACTGCTTGAGCTGGTCGGGCGACAGCAGCACCTCGGACAGCTCGCCGATGCCGGTCGTGATGCCGTACATCACCGCCCGCTCGGCGACCTTGTCCTCGACGAATTTCCGGCACTTGTTGATTCGTTGCTTCGCGTCGGCACCGAGCTCCACCGGCTCGCGGTCTCGCGCAACGCGGACCAGCTCCTCGATCGTCAGCTTGCTGCCGTCAAGCACTATCGCCATCTCGCTACCTCCGTGATTCGGTTATCGACTGCGACGCCGACGCCGGGGCCGCGCCGGCTGCTCGGCGGACCGCTGCTGCGGCTCGCGGGTGTGGCTCCCGGGCCAGAAGACCCGCTTGCACTTCGGGCAGCGGGAAAAATCGTGGTGGATCTGGTAGATGAAGTACGGTATCGAGGGCCGGGCCTGCTCGCGGGTGATCTTCTCGAGCGTGACGTTGCAGTCCCGGCAGCGCGGCCCGCTCTCGGGCCGGGCCGGCTGAGCGCGCAGCGGCGGCGGCTCCACCGGGCCGGGAGCCTCGCGTTTTGGCTTCGCCGCGGCCGGCGGCTCCAGCCCGTAACGGCGGCAGACCTCTTCGAGCTGGGCGCGACCTTCCTTTGCCTCGACGAAGACGACGCCTTCCTTGTCCTTCAGCTTGTTGTTGCGGGTCAGGAAGACCCGGTCCTCGACCCGGGCCTTCTGCCAGGCCCGCAGGCCACCCAGGCCGCGTCGGTATGAGCAGTCCACGCCCAGGCCGCGCAGGTCGCGGCTCAGCCGGCCGAGCATCGCGTCGCAGGCCAGCTTGAGCGTCCCGGTCGTGGGCTCGGCCGTCGGTTCGGATACCGGTTCGGTGGCCGGCCCGTCATCGGCGGGCGCGGCGACCGTTTCCTCGCCCGGCACCACCGACAGCACCTCGACGAACCGCGGCCCGACCTTGCCCGGGACGGGTTCGGGATGCCCGGGGTCTTCCTGCTGGTCGGCGCCTTCCGTGCCTTCGGCAGCGGTTTTTGGGGGTCGGCGCCGTGGCCCGCGACGTCTGCGATACATCGGCCATAAATCTAGCCGAAACCGTCCGTGAATCAAGACAGCGGTCGGCCGTTCCATCTTTCCTTGACCCCGGGCCAGCGGGCTGGTAGATTGTCGCGTCGGGCGCCGCCGCCCGCGCAAAGAAGAGGAGGAACTCGATGTCGAGAAAACTGCTGTTCGCCGCGCTGCTGCTGGTCGTGGCAGCGGTGCTGCTCACCGGCTGCGCGCCGGGTAACGAACGCTGGGCTTCGGTTGACAACCGGGCCAACTTCTGGGCCGGGCTCTGGCACGGCCTGATAATCATCGTCACCTTCGTCGTGTCCTGGTTCACCAACGATGTCCGGATCTACGAGGCCAACAACGTCGGGTTCGGATACAATATCGGATTCATCCTCGGCTGCATGATGTCGCTGGGCGGTGGCGTCCGCGCCGGCACCCACCGCAAGCGCAAGGTCAGGGTCGTCACCCGCGGGGTGGACCCGGACCGGGTCGCGCGCCGGGTCGAGCGCGGGGTGAAAGAAGGCATCCGGGCCGCGTTCGCCGACCGGGCCGAGAAGGTGTCGGACGCCGAGTGGGAAGAACTCGGCCGGCGCATCGAGGAGCGCGTCAAGCAGGAGATGCGCGACCTCGACGAAGGGAGTTGACGTGGCTCGCCGGTTGGCGGTTCTCCTGCTGCTCGGGCTCTCGGCGGCCGGGCTCGCGGCCCGGCTCGAGGGCGGCGCCAGCTTCACCCTGCCGCGTGAAGAGACCCTGCTCGCCGACCTCTACTTCGGCGGCTCGGCGCTGCGGCTTGACGGCCGGGTCGAGGGATCGGTGGCGGCCGGGTGCCAGACCGCGACAATCGCCGGCCCGGTGCTGGGCAACGTCTTCATCGCGGCCCAGACGATTGACATCTCGGCCCCGGTCGGCGGCGACATCACCGCCGCCTGCCAGGCTCTCTCGATAACCGACTCGGTCAACGGCGCGGTCCGGGTACTGGCCTCGACGGTCACGGTCAGCGGCCGGGTCGGGCGCGACCTGCTCTGCGGCTCGGGCAACCTCACCATCGCCGAGGGCGGCGAAGTGGTCGGCGACCTGGTCTGCGGCGCCGGCGCGCTCAACATCGCGGGCGCGGTCCGCGGTGACGTCCGGGCGGGAGGCGGCGAAATCATCATATCGGGGATCGTTGACGGCGATGTCGTCATCGAGACCGACGAGGGCATCGTCCTGACCCGCGACGCGCGGGTGTTCGGCAACCTCCGCTACCGGGCCGACAAGGAGCTCGACATCGGCAACGCCGACGCGGTGTTCGGAACGATCGAGTTCGAGCGACGAAGCCCGCACCGCGAGCTCGAGGACATCAAACCGTTCCGGCCCGGGCCGCGGGCCATTACCGCATTCTTCCTGCCCTTTGCCATCCTGGCGTTGCTGGGCGCGCTCTGCGTCGGTTTCATCCTGCTGGCGGTCTGGCGCCGGGCGATTGACCACGCGCTCGACGCGGCGCTGTCCCGGTTCGGCCGGACGGTCGGGTTCGGCGCCATCGGCCTGTTCGCCACGCCGGGCGCGGTGCTGCTGGCGCTGGCGCTGATCGTCACCATACCGGCGGCGCTGATCGGCGGCGGCCTCTACCTGGTGTTCCTCTACCTCGCCCGGGTGCTGGCCGGGATGCTTCTGGGCCGCTGGCTGTTCCGGCTGTTCGGCGGCCGCGGCGCCAGCATCTGGCTCACCACGCCGGTCGGCATCATCCTGGCCTGGGCGCTGTGCGCGGTGCCGGTGGTCGGCTGGCTGTTCGGGCTGTTCGGGCTGCTGGTCGGGTTCGGGGTCATCGTCGGACTGCTCGGGATTTCGCGCCGGCCCTAGGGCACGCGGAAACAACTGCGGGCGCGGATGCTCTCCGCGCCCGCGAGTCCTGAACGGCCGCGCCTAGCGCACCAGCAGGACGCGGGTTACGAGTGTCGAATGACGAGTGCCGAGTGACGAGTGCACGAAGTAGACGCCCGGGGAAAGGTGGCGGACGTCGTTGGGGCCGGGGGTGAGGTCGAGAACCCTGCGGCCGGAGGCGTCGAGCAGAACGAAGTCAGAAGTCAGAACACTGAACAGTGAAGTCAAATTGAGGACGCCGCGGATGACGGTCGGGAGCGGCGTCAACTCCGACGCGGAGCCCGGTTCCTCGGCCACCCAGGAATGGACGCTGTCGCGGATGACCGAAATCGAGTTGTCGTCAATGTTCAGCACGTAGACCCGGTTCTGGACCGGGTTGTGGGCCATGATGCAGGCGTAGTCGCCGCAGGCGATCCGGGCGACTTCGGTGGCGGTCGCGGCGTCGAGAACCACCACCTCGTTGCTCCTCGAGTTTGAACAATAGACCTTGTCGTTGACGTCGTTGCTCAGGACGGCGAAGGGCGCGTCCCCGGCCGGCACGGTCGCGATCACGCTGTTGGTCGCGCAGTCGATGACCGCGACGTCGTCGGTGCCGGAGTTGGCGCAGAATACCCGGTTGGTACCCGGGTTGTAGCACAAAGCCCGGGGAACGTCGCCGGCCGCGATCCGGGCGAACACCGTATCGCCCCGGCCGTCGATAGCCGCGACCGAGTCCCCGCCCGTGACGGCTACGTACACCAGTCCCGCGCCGGCGCCGTACACCATTGCGCCGGGCGCTGACCCGATGTGGACCGAGGCGATGACGGTGTCGGCCGCGCCGTCGATGACGGTCACGTCCTGGCTTCCGACGTTCGAGCAGTAGACCTTGTTGTCGCCGGGATTGTAGCAGACCAGCTTCGGCATGTCACCGGTCCCGACAGCGGCAACGAGCGTGTCCCCGGCGCCGTCGATGACGAAGACCGTGTCGGTCCCGCTGGCAGGGCAGTAGACCTTGTTGTCGGTCGGGTTGCAGCAGATGCTGGACGCGTAGGGGCCCGCCATTACGGTCGCTATCACGGTGTCGCCGGCGCCGTCAATGACCGTCACCAGACCGGAGTTGTAGTGCGTGCAGTAGATCTTGTTCCCGACCGGGTTGTAGCAAATGTACGATGGTTCGGGCGCGGTGGGTATCGCGGCGATGATGGTGTTGGTCGCGCCGTCGATGACCGATACGGTGTCGGTGCCCCAGTTGGCCGAGTAGACCTTGTTCTCGGCCGGGTTGTAGCAGAGGTCGTTGGGCCACGAGCTGTCGGGCAGCTGGATGGTCGTTTCGAGCCACTGGCCGGAAGCGGTCACGGCCAGCAGGGCCAGGGCAAACAGGACGTTCTTGCGCATCGGTCCTCCTTGGTCTTGGGAGGATAATACCCCGCCCGGCCCGACAAGTCCAGTTCTCTGCTGTACGAAAACCGGCGGCGGGGAGCGAAACGCTCCCCGCCGAAACTCGGACCGCCGGAGAAACTAGCGCACCAGCAGGACGCGGCGCACCAATGCCGAGCTACGAGTGGCGTGCTGCCGCCGAGGCAGTTCCTGTGAAGAACGGATGAAGTAGACGCCCGGGGACAGGTGGCGGACGTCGTTGGGGCCGGGGGCGAGGTCGAGAACTTTGCGGCCGGAGGCGTCGAGCAGAACGAAGTCAGAAGTCAGAACACTGAAATCTGAAGTCAGATTGAGGACGCCGCGGATGATGGTCGGCAGGGGAAGCCGTGCCGGCGTCGGGCGTTCCTCGGCGATGCCGGCGCCGTAGTATTCGAAGACGCGCAGGCCGTAGGAGTTGGCGCACCAGGCATAATCACCGGAGGCGACCACGTGGTTGGGCGCCGTCTGGTAGTAGTAGCCAACCTCGACCGGCGCGTTCGGCTGCGCGGCGTTGACGACGCGAAATCCGCCATTGCCCTGCCCCAGGTAGACGATGGGTCCGGAGACGGCAATACCTTGCGCCACATCGGCCCGCGCCAGCGAGCCAACTTCGAACGGACCCGCCGGGTTAGCGACGTTGACCACCCGCAGGCTGCCGACCGCTCCTAGGTAGACGAAGGTGTCCGAGCAGGCCACGCCGTAGGCAAGCTGCCCGGGCACGTAGTGGCCCACCTCGATCGGTGACTGGGGATTGGAAACGTCGATTACCCGCAACCCGCCGGAAAGGTCCGCAACGTAGGCGTGGTTGCCGGCAACGACGACGTTGACGGCGCTGCCCGGCGTGTCACAACTCCCGGCGATAACCGGCGCGGCCGGGTTGGACACGTCGACCACATACAGACCCACGTCCTCGGTCGCGACAATAGCGTGATCGCCGGCAAGGGCGATGCCCCAGGCGTAGTCAGGCAGGGCGCAGGCGCCGACTTCGACCGGCGCCTGGGGATTGGACACGTTGATTACCCGCAGGCCGGCGTAGCCGCAGGCCACGTAGGCGTAGTCGCCGGCCGCGGCAACACCGCGGGCGTGGTCGGGCGAGGCCCAGAAGCCGGTCTCGTACGGGCTTGCCGGGTTGGACACGTTGATTATCCGCAGGCCGGCGCTGTAGGCGCCGATGTACGCGTGGTTGCCCTCGAGCGCGATGCCGAAGGCGATTCCCGGCGTATCACAGGAGCCGACCAGGCGGACATTGAGCGAGTCGTCCGCCGAGGAGACGGCGACGAGCAGACCAATGACCAGCAGAACCGCAGTTCGTTTCAAGGCAGCCTCCTACCTGGTTACGAGCACCCGTCCGGCTTTGCCGGACCGTGCTCTCTGTACAAAATAGACCCCGGGGGCGAGCGACGAGATGTCGTTCACGCCGGGAGTGAGACTGAGCACCTCGCGGCCGGAGGCGTCGAGCAGGACGAAGTCAGAAGTCAGAACACTGAACGGTGAAGTCAGATTGAGGACGCCGCGGACGACGGTAGCAGTCGGCGTCGCGCTTCCTGCGACGGGCGTCCAGCGTTCCTCGGCGATGCCGGCGTTGGGATTGTACTTGATGGTCACGAAGTCCCAGGCGTTAGCCCCGAAGTCGCCCCGGCCGGTGACGTAGACATAGCCCGAGTCGTCCAGCCCGATGGCGGTCGCGGCGTCGCCCGAACCCCAGTTCTCGAACCGGCGCCAGACCTCGGCGCCGCCGTCATAGCGCAGCGTGACCCAGTCGCTGTTCAGCGAGCCGCAGGAGAAGACTTCGCCGCCGGGGCCGACCGCGATGCCGCCTGGGGCGCAGTAGCCGCCGGTGCCCAGCCGGTTGATGAACTGGACCGCGCTGTCGGACCGGTAGCCGAGGGTGACGAGGTCGTAGTCACCGCCCGGCCCGACCTGGACCCGGCCCAGCACGCGCGGGTTGCCGGTGGCATCCACCGCGATGCGCATCCCCAGGTCGTTGGTGTTCTCGGGCGAGGCGTAGCGCGCGGTCCAGGACAGCGAACCGGCCGCAGTGACTTTCATCATCAGGATGTCGGTATTGTCGTTCGGGCCCACGCTCCAGCCGGTGGCGTAGAGGTCGCCCGAAGCGCTGCTGCGGCAGATTGCCAGCGCGCCGTCGCCGGAGAGTGGCCCGTGGTAGGGCACGGCCCACTGCTCGGCGCCGGTCGGGCTGTACTTGGCGACGACCGCGTCGTCGACGTGGTCAGGGTACCAGAGCCGGCCCGCGACATAGTAGTTGCCGGACGGGTCGCTGACGATGCAGTTGGCTTCGTCCGGGTTGCCGCCTGCGCTGGTGCGGGGCGTGATGAACCGGCGGCCGCCCGCGGTGGTGTAGCCGACGATGGTCCAGTCGTTCGAAGTCGCGCCGCCGGCAACCCAGCCGCAGACTGCGACGCCCGACGGGTCGGTGCAGATCGAGTTCGCCCTGTCCTCGCCGCTCGCCGGGCCGTTGTAGCGGTCGTGCCACTGGTAGGCGCCGGCCGAGTTGTACTTGACGGTCAGGAAGTCCCAGCTCGTGCCGGTGCTCTCGCCAGCGCCGGTGACGTAGACGTTGCCCGAGCCGTCAACCGCGATGGCCGAAGGCACGCTGTTGCCCGGGCCCTCGTAGCGCGCGGCCCACTGCTTGACGCCGGCGGCGCTGTATTTGACGGTCGCGAAATCCTTCGGCCCGGACTCGTAGCGCTGGCTCGAGCCGGTGACGTAGACGTTGCCCTGCGGGTCGACGACCATCGCCGTCGCCTCGTCGTTGCAGTAGCCCGGCTGGGCGTAGCGCCGGACCCAGACGGTGTCCACGCCGTCGGCCCGGGCGGGGTTGGGGAACAGTCCGGTTGCGGCCAGTCCCGCGAGCAGGCAGCAGAACGACCACTTCTTCATCAGCACCTCGGCTGGTTTGCGACCCCTGCCTGAAACAGACGCCGACCCCCATCGGGGCCGGACGCCTGAAGCGGATTATCGTAATCCGGGCCGGGCGGCTGTCAACGGCGGCGCACTCCGGACAAGGCGGCGGGGAGCGCATCGCTCCCCGCCGAGAGAACTCCGCCGCGCGGCCTAGCGCACCAGGAGGACGCGGCGCAGGGGCGGGGCGTTGCCGGCGCGGATGAAGTAGACGCCGGGGGCGAGGCGCGAGACGTCGTTGGCGCCGGGCTGGAGTTCCATCACCCTGCGGCCGGAAGCGTCGAGGAGCGCCGGCCTTGGGACACGATCCGATTTCGCCGGGCCGAAACCGGTCATATCCCGTGGCAGGTTGAGGACGCCGCGGACGATGGTTGCCCGGGGCGGCAGGCGTCCCGCGTCGGGAGTGCGGCCTTCCTCGGCGATGCCCGGGTTGCCGGTCGGGTTGCGTTTAAAGTAAACCTCCTGGTTGCCGTCGCGCGAATCCCGCCAGAGTGCGTACACCGCGTTGCCGGCAAGGGCGAGCGAGACCTTGTCCGCCGGTCCGGTGTCGCTCAGCCGTCCGGACACCTCCCATTGCAGGCCGCCATCGGTCGAGAGCTGGTAGTGCACCCGGGTTGGGCCGCTGTCCACCAGCGTCGCCGCGAAATGGACAGTCCCGTCGTCCGCGACGACCGTGGCGCGGCCGACATCCTCGCCCGGTGTGCTGAACATCCGGTGCGCGGCTCCCCAGCTCTGCCCGCGGTCGGGCGAGCGCAAGTAGACCGCCTCGTGCTTGTCGACCGGTCGAATGATGCAGGCGATGTGGACCAGCTCGCCCGATGCGGCCACCTGGGGCAGGACCGAGGACGTGCCGACCGAACCGCCGGTGAGCTGCACGGTCGGCTGCCAGGTTAGTCCCCGGTCGGTCGAGCGACGGTAGAACGCCTCGCTCCGGTTGTCGGCCACCAACCCGGACCACGCGACGTGGACGAGCGAGTCCTCGGCGCAGACGCTGCCGTAGGCCGCACCGCTGTCGTTGGTGCTGACAACGATGTCCGGGCCCCAGCTCACCCCGCAGTCGGGAGAGCGCTTGTGGAGCACGCGCATCGTGTCGTAGGTCCCGCCGGTCCAGACCAGGTGGAGTGTCGGGCCTGAGACAGCGAGGCAGGGGGTGGAGTAGAATTGGGCGTTGCCGGTCAGCCACCGGTCGCCGGACCAGGTCGCGCCGCTGTCCGATGAACTCTTGTAGAAGAGCACGGGCAGGCCGCCGGAGGTGCCGAGCCAGACCACGTGGACCCGACCGCCGGCGACCGCGACCGACGCTTCGGCTGACCCGGTCGTATCCTCGGGCAGGGCCGCGGCCGAACTCCAGGTCAGACCCCGGTCGCTCGACCGGGCGTAGAACACGCGCACTTCCGGGTACTGATCGCAGTCGTCGTGCCAGACGGCGTGGATGAAGTCGCCTTCGGCCGCGAGGGCGCGCGCGGCAACGATGGAAACCGATGACGCGCTGTCGTTCTCGGTCAGGCGGATGTCCGGTTCCCACTGGGCCAGGGCCGGGGCGGCGACCAGGCAGGCGGCGACGGACAGCAGAATGCGCATGTTACCTCCAGTCCGGTTACCCGATGATAGGCCCTGCGCAGGCCAGAGTCCAGCCGTTCGCCCGCGCCCGGCCGGAACGCCGCACTTGGACGGCTAGCGTACCAGCAGGACGCGGGTCACCGATGCCGCCTGGCGCTCGACGCCGGACGTGGAACGGATGAAGTAGACGCCCGGGGAAAGGTGGCGGACGTCGTTCTCGCCGGGTGTGAGCGTCATCACCTTGCGGCCGGAGGCATCGAGGAGGACGATTCCAGATTCCAGATTGCAGAGTGCAGATTGCAGATCAAGCACGCCGCGAACAATTGTCGGGGTCCGCCGCTCGCCAACACGGGCAGGCGGAGCCACCGGTGCGTGCGGCTCGGAGATGCCGACGCCTGAGGGCGTCGTGACGACGTAGACATCTTCTGAACCCGCGGTGCCGAACGACAGCGTGCTGCCGACGATACAGCCGTCGCCGCCGGCACCGAGGCAAATACCCTCACCTTGCTCGGCTGATTGGCCGCCGAAGTACTGCCGGGCGAGCTCGTTGCCGTCAAAGTCGACCTCGAGCAACAGCAGGTCGTCGCCCCAGTTATGGAAGCAGCCGGTGACGGCGAAACCCCGACCGGGAACACGGACGATATCGCGGCCCCAACTTGCGTTGCCTTCCATACCCCAGGTACGGGTTGACAGCGTGTCGCCGGACTCGTTCACCCGCACAAACCATATGTTGTAGCTGCCCGGCCCGAACGAACGCGTGGTCCCGACGATGGCGTAGCCGCCGTTAGCCGGTGCGACGGCCGCGCCCCAGTCGTCACCCGAGCCACCGAGCCTTCTGGTCCAGAGCGTGTCTCCGCCCGCGTCGAGGCGGACGAGCCAGAGTTCGCCGTTGCCCATCGGGGTGTCCGACCACCGTCCGGTCAGCAGCCAGCCGCCGCCCGGGCAGACCGCGATGTCGTCGAGGTAGCTGTAGTTGCTGCCCGTACCGACTTCGGTGCGCCATAACTCGTTGCCCGCGCTGTCCGTGCCGATAACCAGGCCGAACATGTAGTTCGCACCATTGTAGCGCGAGCCGGCCAGTACGAACCCGCTGCCCGGGTCACGATGAACGGATTGCAGGCGACCGAAGTTCGGCACCGTGTACCCCTTACACCAGACCTGTTCGCCAGCGGGGTCATACTTAACCAGCCACGGTTTCGACGCAAGCTCGCCCGCGCAGGCGAACCCGCCGTCCTCGGCGACCACCACGTCCCACAGCACATCAGTACCGTTGCCGCCCGCGGTGCGCGTCCAGAGTGTGTCGCCCCGCCGGTCCAGCCGCAACACCCAGCCGTCGCTACCGCCGGCGCCGAACGAGCGGGTTTCAGCCACGGCCACGAAACCGGAGTCGGCGAGCGGCGCGACCGCGTAGGCGTGGTCGGTCTGGCTGCCGCCTACCGCCCGCTGCGGCCGGGAGAGCGAAGCGGCCCAGCAGTCGGACGTCCCCCTGAACCTCTTACCCCCGAGGTAGACATTGCCGACGCTGTCGCTGGCGATGCACTCAGCACCTGCCGCATTCGGTCCCTCGGAGTCTCGTTTGAAGACCCAGACCGTGTCGCCGGCCGGTGTCAGACACCACTCGGCGACCGATGACAGCAGCGAACACATCAGACCCGCACCGTGGATGTAGCCGTCGGGCGTGAATACCAACTCGTTCACCCAGTTGAACGAGTTGTAGGGGCCCCGGAACCAGTACAGCCAGCGCTCGCCACCCTGGGGGTTCAGCGAAACGATGAAGGCATCTATGTAATGGTCGTCACGGCACGCCTGTCCACCCGCATAGATGCTGCCGTCACCCCAGGTGATGTCCTTGACAGCGTCCATGTCGAGCGACCCGCGGCCGCCGGCATCGTAGGAGTAGCGCCAGCGTTGAGTCCCGCCCGGTGCTACCGAGACAACCGTCAGGTCCGGGCGGTTCAGGCTGTCGTGGCTGCCGCCGACATAGAGATTCCCGTCACTGCCGGCGCAGATGCTCGTGGGCGAGACCTCGGGCCAGGCGCGCCATCTAATCGCGCCGTTAGTCGTGAAACTCACGACCGCGCCTTGGGGGTAGACCGTATCGGGCGACAGCATGCCGCAGGCGTAGACATTGCCGTCCGGCCCGACGACGATGTCTCGTGCTTCGTCCGGGCTCAGGCCGGCCGCGCCGAGCGTGTCCAGCCAGACCTCGGTTCCGGACGAGTCCAGTGCCACGACCGTGAACTGGTACCAGTGGCCGGGGAAGTCCACCCAGCCGCAGACGTAGACCCCGTTCTCGGACCGCGGACATACGGCAAGCGCCCGGCCGTCGAGGTTGTCGGCAGCGCGCGCCCTGTACTGCCAGCGCCGTTCGCCCCACCGGTCGTAGCAGACGACAGTGAACCTCGGGTTGGTTGGTGCGCTGTCGACCGAACCGACCGCGTAGACCAGGCCGTCTTCGCCGACGCAGATGTCCTCGACCCTGCCGGTCGTGTCGTTGTCAACCCATCGTTCGGCCCCGGCCGACGACAGAGCGACTACCAGGAAGTTGCTGTTCTCGGCGTTGTGGCGGTCCTCTCCACCATAGTAGCCCGTCCCGTCGGGTTCAACCGCACAGCACCAGAAGAACTCGTCGTTCATCTGCGCCGGGCCGTCGTGATGGTACTCCCACCGCTGGGCTGCGGCGAAGGCGAGGCACAGACCCAGCAGTGTGGTCACGCCCCTGTTCATGCTCTTTCCTATCTGGTTATGACGACCTTAGACGTGTTTGACTTGCCGCCCCCCGGGTCTCTCGAATCCCCGGGGCTTACGAAGTAGACCCCGGGCGCGAGGTGGCGGACGTCGTTCTCGCCGGGTGTGAGCGTCATCACCTTGCGGCCGGAAGCATCGAGCAGCGCCGGCCTTGGGACACGATCCGATTTCGCCGGGCCGAAATCGGTCATGTCCCGCGGCAGACTGAGAACCCCGCGGATGACGGTCGGGAGGCGACCGGCGACCGGGCGGCCCGGTTCTTCCTCGACACCCGTACCGCCGTTGAACTCGATGATCTGCAGGCCGCAGGCGTAGTCCGCCACGTAGACAAGCCGTCCGACAACCGCCGTTTCTTCGGCGTAGCCTGGCGTGTCGTAGTACCCGGCTTCCCGCGGGTTCTCCGGGTCGGACACGTCAATCACCCGCAGGCCGGAGAAGTTATCCGCAACGTAGGCGTAGTTCCCGGCCACGGTCACGCGGAAGGCATTGCCCGGCGTATCACAGAACCCGACTTCCCGGGGATTCTCCGGGTCGGATACGTCGATCACCCGCAGCCCGGCGGTGTCGGCGGTGACATAGGCATTGCTGCCGGTGACCGCCACGCCGCGGGCGACGTCCGGGGTTTCGCAGTGCCCGACTTCCTGCGGGTCCGCGGGGTCGGACACGTCAATCACCCGCAGGCCGCCGGCGAGGTTCGCGACATAGGCGTGGTCCCCGGCCACCGCCACGTGGAAGGCGTCGTGCGGCGTGCTGTAGAAACCGACTTCCTGCGGGTCCGCGGGGTCGGAGACGTCAATCACCCGCAGGCCGCCGTACAGGTCCGCGACATAGGCGTGGCTCCCGGCCACCGCGACGTGGTAGGCGTAGCCCGGCGTCTCGCCGGTGCCGACCTGCCGCGGGTTTTCCGGGTCGGACACGTCAACTACCCGCAGGCTGCCGGCGCAGTCGGCGGCATAGACGTAATCCCCGGCGACTGCGACGCCGGAGACCTGGCCGAGGGTATCGCAGAACCCGATTTCCTGCGGGTCGGCGGGGTCGGAAACGTCAATCACCCGCAGGCCAACCTGGAAGTCCCCCACGAACGCATGACTGCCGCTGACCGCCACCGCGAACGCCCAGCCCGGGGTGTCGCAGGTGCCTACCAACCGGCAGTTGAGCGAATCGGCGGCGGCGACCGCGACGAACAGCAGGCAGGCCAGCGTGGCGGCGAGTCTCTTCACGTCGTTCTCTTAGTCGGCGATGACGACCCGGCTTACCAACGCCGAACGCCGAGCGGCGTGCTGCCGCCGAGGCAGTTCCTGTGACGAACGGATGAAGTAGACGCCGGGGGAGAGGTGGCGGACGTCGTTGGGGCCGGGGATGAGGTCCATCACCTTGCGGCCCGTGGCATCGAGGAGTACCGGCTTGGGACACAATCCCGATTCTCCGGGCAGAATCGGGTTATGTCCCGCACCCATGTCCCGCGGCAGACTGAGGACCCCGCGGATGACGGTCGGCAGCGGCGTCGCCCCGGGCGCGTTGCCCGGGTTCTCCGCTATCCCGGTCGGCGGGCCGACGTACACCGCGCCGGTGATGGAATCGTTGCCCGGCTCCATATCGCCATCGAGCTGGACAAAGCTCTCGAAGTCGAACCAGCCGCGAACCTTCGGGATCCAGGCGGTGAAGGTCATCTCGCCATCCGCGCCCGGCTCGAGCATCAGCGAGGCGCGGCTCAGGTAGCTCTGGCCCGGGACCCGGAACCAACCGAAGAAGGTCTCGTTCTGGGTGCCGTGGTTCTTCGCCCGTACCTTGGGCCGGACCACGGCGCCCGAGTCCACCGTGTCGCCCGGCACGAGGATTTCCAGCAGCGCGACGTCGTTGAGCCGGGCGTGGATTGAGTCCGTGACGATGTCGTTGGCCGGAAACTCGTCGCCCGCGAGCGCGGTGCTGCACCTCACTCCCGTCCCGCCGCGCGCGGGCGCGGTCCACGGCGCGAAAACCACCCGGGCCGAGTCGGACGGCGCGAGCCCGCTGACCGTGACCGTGTCGGCCCAGTCGCCGATGCGCATTATCACCGGGAAGGTCGCGGGACTAGAGCCGAAGTTCCAGACCCGGGCCTCGGGCACGTACTGGCTGTCCGGGGTGACGATTCCCCTGGGCGCGAAGACGGCGTTGGCGGAGGCGTCGGTGTCGAACCGCTCGAGCCGCGCGCCGGCGTGGACGGTCCAGCCGTCGTCCGGGATGTCCACCGGCGTCGCGCCCGAGGCGAAGACGTTACCCCAGGGCAGGTACTGGCCCGAGACGTGCTCGATGGTGCCGTCGAGGCCGTCGCGCCGGCCGTCGGTGGCGAGGAAGTAGACCGAGTCGGTGGTGAGGTTGCTGATGTAGTCGGCCGCCTCGGTCAGGTCGAATACCAGCTTGTTGTCCGGGAACGGCTGGTCGGTGCGCGGGTGGCGCCAGGTGCGGAACGACTTGTAGAACAGCGCGTTGTTGCGGCGGCCAACGATGAAGTCCAGGCCCACCCGGTCGCGGGTCGGGTGGTCGAGCTGCACCCGCGCCAGCAGGCTCGGCTCGTAGCCGACGGTGTCTTCCATCCAGCCGATGACGCGCTGGGAAAGGTAGTAGTCCATCACCGCCTCGTACGACATCCAGAAGAACCCGGCGTCGCCCCAGCCCGGGCCCCACGAGTTCACCACCCGGAACGCGCCGTGGCCGTCGGCGGTGGTGAGCGTGTCGTCGTAGCCGCAGAAGGTGACGATGTGGCCGCCGCGGTTACTGCCGGTCCGCTCGGACGCGCAGTACATGTTGTTGTAGTTGGCGATGGCGTCGAAATTGCCCCAGACGTTGATCGCCAGCGGCACGCTCAGGCCGTTGGCGAGCAACTGGCGGGCGCTGTTGACGCCAACGGTGTCGTTGGTGCGGGTCCAGTGCCAGTCTTTCACCCGGTAGGGGATGGCGCGCGCATAGGCCGACTCGGACGGCCACTCGGTGTAGCTGTTGTCGTACGGGCAGTCGGCCATCGTCCCGCAGCCCGACTCGACGATCAGCCCCATGTTGTCCTCGAAACCGGAGCCGTTGTCGCCGCCGCCGTTCACCTGGTTGTAGCAGAACTTCGGGCTGAACTGGTGGGCCGGGTCGGTGAGGTCCCACTGCCGCTCGCGGTACTCCACCTGGGTGCGGTGGTAATAGGCCACGCCCCAGCTCGCGCACGAGCCGATGCCGCCCTGGTTGCCCACCGGCGGCATCTCGTCGGACAGGTCCACCCAGCCGACGTCGGCGGCCAGGGGCGCGCCGGGCGCGGGCAGGACGCGCTTCACCTCGCGCTCGGGCGCGGTGCGGCCCAGGTCCTCGGAATTGTAGCCCAGCGGGTGCAGGGCGAGCGCGGTCGCGGCCAGGGCAAGGGTGATGACGGCGATGCTCTTCATCGTTGACGGTTTCCTTTCAAATTCGGGCTGATT
>JAFGQF010000157.1 GCA_016935775.1 Caldifarciminota bacterium | reverse complement strand
TACCAGTTACGACTATAATATACTGAAATATCAATGACTTTCAAGCGGCAGGTCGGACTGAAGCGAAGTCGGGGAGCCGGTACCGGGAAGAACCGTCAGGCCGGCCGGAAGGCCGCGACCTCGGCCGATTCCCAGGTGAGCACGGCGGCCGGGTCGTCGGTGTCGAGGGCCACAGTCAGTGACACTCGGTCGCCGGCGAGCTTGTGCGCGGCCCGGGTGATGACGAAGAACATCGTCCGGCCCGGCTCGGCCGGGTCGGTGGGCCGGCGGCCGAACTCGCCGACCAGCCGGTCGCTCCCGGGGTCGGCCGGTTCGTCCGGCCCGAGGTCGGCGAACAGCCGGATTGCGAGTCGGCCGCCGCCGGTGCGGCATTCCGCCTTGCGCAGCCTGAGCACCAGTTCCTCGACCTCGCCTGCCCGCCCGTCGAGGCCCTCGAACCGCCGGGCCGCGAACCGGTGGCGCGGCCGCGCCGCGTCCAGCCGAACCGTGCCCGGCTGCTCCAGCCGGGTGACGTACACGCCCAGGCTCATCTCGCCGCAGAGGTTCTGCTGGGCCAGCCGGGCGACTTCGGCCGGCCCCAGGTCATCATCGCCGAGCAACACCATCAGCTTGGTGAGCGCGGCCTCGGGCGTGATGTCCACGCCGGTGACCACGCCCGCGTCAATCAGCTTGACACTGGTCTCGTACATCCCGAGCTCGACCCGTCCCCCGCCGCACTGGGTGACCGCCATCGCCACCACGCCGCGCGCGGTCGCGCGCCGGATGGCTTCGAGCACGCTCGGCCGGGTGGGGATGTTGCCCGCGCCGTAGGCCAGCAGCACCACGCCGCGCAGCCGCGGATCATCGAGGATACCTTCGAGCAGCTTGCCATCCTGGATGCCCGGGAAGAAGCTGACCGGCACGACGTTCGGCTCGAGCGCGGTGCGCACCCTGAGCCGGCCCGGGCCGGGCCGCGGCCGCAGCAGCAGCGGGTCCGCCTCGATACGCTCGCCCGCCACCGCCAACGGGGGAAAGCTGGGCGACTGGTAGGCGTCGTAACCGGTGGCGTTCACCTTGCGCGCCCGGTTGCCGCGCAGCAGCGTCCGGTTGAAGAATATCGTCACCTCGGGGATGACCGGGACGCGCGAAAAGCCCGGGTTCGCCAGCATCAACGCCGATATCAGGTTCTGGGTCGCGTCGTTGCGCGCGTTGAACAGGTGCGAGCGCTGGGCGCCGGTCAGGATTACCGGGCGGTCCAGCCCCGGCAGCATGAACGACAGCGCCGAAGCGGTGTAGGCCATCGTGTCGGTGCCGTGGAGGATGACGAAACCCTGGTAGCGGTCGTGGCAGGACTCGATGACCCGCGCCAGCTCGACCCACTCGGCCGGCCCGACGTTGCAGGAGTCGCGCGGCTCGGTCCACCACGCGTCGACGTTGAACCCGATCCACGACGGGTTCGGGCTGCCGTCAGCCAGCGTGCGGTTCAGCGCCGGGGTGCGGCGCCGGAACTCCTCCCAGGGGATCGCGACCCGCGGGCTGTCCGGGTCCTCGGGGTCGGACGGCATGCTGCCGATGGTGCCGCCGGTGTAAATCAGCAGCACGCCCTCGCCCCGGTTGTCCGGGTCGAAGCGGCCGGCCGCGCGCGGGTCGTTCATCGCGCGGGAATGATACGCCCGCCCGGCGCGCGGTCAACGTGACGCCCGGGTTGACAGCCCGGCTGCCTGGCCTAGGCTGGCGGGATGAAACGCGCAATCACGGCTGTCCTGCTGATGACCGCGCTCGCGACCGGGTACGACACCTGTGCCGAGGGTATTGCCGCGGCCCGGCCCGTGCTGCTGCCGACTCCGGCGTTCAAAGGGCAGATCGCGCTGGCCGAAATCTGGGTCGAACCGCTCGATTTGCGACTCGAGTCGGAAACACCCAACGCCATCACCGACGACGCCGACTGGTTCGCGCGCAACGGGCTGGACCGGCCCGAGCCCGGGCCGCAATTCGAACTGGGCGGCCCGCGCGGCGAGCTGCTGTTCGGCCTGGACTCGGCCGGCCGCGTGATCTTCGCCTTCGATTTCTCCAACTACGCGCTCGCGCCCGGGTGGCTGCCCGGCGACCGCGACTACGTCGAGCAGGAGCTGAACTGGGCCGCGGAGAAGGACGCCATCCTCTATGTCAGCCACGCCCACCGTACCTACGCCGAAAGTTCGGCCGGCCTGAACGGCTACATCACCGCGATTGACATCCGTTCCGGGACTGTCATCTGGCGAACCGAGCCGCTGGTCTGCAACTCGCGGAACTTCCTCATCCGGGATGACGTCATCGTCTGCGGCTACGGGTTCACCGCCGAGCCCGACTTCGTCCACCAGCTCAACCGCCACACCGGCGAGACGATTGCCCGGCACCCGGTCAGGACCGCGCCCGAATGGCTGGCTGAGAAAGGCGGACGGCTCTTTGTCCGCTGCTACGACACCGACTACGTTTTCGGGCTGGAATCCGGCCGCTAGCCGGCCGGCGGTTCGGCAATCTCGTTCTTCAGCTCTTCGAGCCCGGCCAGCGCCGACGGCTCCTGGCGCGGGCAGCCGCATTCACCCTGGTTCAGGTCCTTGCCGCAAACCGGGCAGAGCCCCCTGCAATCCGGCCGGCACTTCGGGGCGATGGGAATCGCGAGGTGAATCGTGTCCCGGACCAGCGACCCGAGGTCAAGCGCGTCGGCGTCGAACCGGACCCGGTCGGCGTGGTCCGGCACCTTGCCCTGGATCGAGGGCACCTCGCCCTCGGCAACGACCTCGCCGGCCAGCTTCTCGTCGTACTCGCGCTCGAACTCCTCGAGACAGACCGCGCACTGCAACTTCGCCCGGAACTTCACCGACCCGCGGACCAGGAACCTGCGGCCCGTACGGGTGATGACCAGCTCGACCAGCACCGGCTGCTTGAGCACCTCGAACAGCGGGTTCTCGGCGACTTCGTGCTCGTTCACCCCGATTTCGTCGAGCTCGAGGTCGAAGCTCATCCGGTTCTCGCCCGGCTTGAGCTGGGTGAACGGTATCGTCCAGCGCCGCGGCCGCCGGCTCACTTGAGCTCCTCGAGCAGCCGCGCGACGATGTCGGGCGGCTTGACGCCCTCGGCCTCGGCCTGGAAGTTGGTGACGATGCGGTGGCGCAGCACCGGCTGGGCCACCGCCCGGATGTCGCGCACCTCGGGCGTGTAGCGGCCGTCCAGCAGCGCCCGGGTCTTGGCCCCGAGCACGAGGTACTGGGACGCGCGCGGGCCCGCGCCCCAGGTCACCCGCTCGCGGATGAACTGCGGCGCCGAGTCGTTGCGCGGCCGGGTGGCCGAGGCCAGCCGGACCGCGTAGCCGACCACCTCGTCCGCAACCGGCACCCGCCGGACCAGCGCCTGGAGCGCGGCGATCTCCTCCGCGCCCAGCACCCGGTCCAGCCCGGGCAGGTAGGCCGAGGTCGTGCTCTTGACGATTTCGGCCTCCTCTTCGGCCGTCGGGTAGTCGACGTACACCGAGAACATGAACCGGTCGAGCTGGGCCTCAGGAAGCGGGTAGGTGCCCTCGAGCTCGATCGGGTTCTGGGT
>JAFGQF010000156.1 GCA_016935775.1 Caldifarciminota bacterium | reverse complement strand
TTGACTTGGGAGAGCACGGCGGTAGTATCGGCCGGACAATGTGTGACCGCCTGAGCGAGGTTCTACCCCTCGCGACCAGACCAATCCGCTATACCGGCGGCGAGTACAACTCCCTGCTGCGCGAGCCCGGTCCCGGTATCGTGAGCTGGATACTGGCGATGCCCGAGGTGTACGAACTCGGGATGTCGAACTACGGGCTGCGGATTCTCTATTCAATCCTCAACCGGCAGCCGGACGCGCTCTGCGAGCGCTGTTTCGTGCCGTGGCCTGACTTCGGCGACCTGCTGCAGGCGCGGGACATCCCGCTCTACGCGCTGGAGTCGAAGCGGCCGGTGCGGGAGTTCGACGTGCTCGGTCTCTCGTTGCAGAGCGAGCTCTGCTATACCAACGTGCTCTACCTGCTGGACCTGGCCGGGCTGCCGCTGCGGCGCGAGAAGCGCGATTCGAGCCACCCGCTGGTGGTGGCGGGCGGGCCGTGCACCGCTAACCCGCTGCCGCTGGCCGGTTTCGTGGACGCATTCGTGGTCGGCGACGGCGAGGAGGCGATTCTCGACATCAACCGGGTGGTGAAGGGCTGCGCGGGTCAGGGCCGGGATGTCCTGCTCGACGAGCTGGCGCGGCTCGAGGGCGTGTTCGTGCCCGGTCGGACCGACATCGCTACCGCGACCGTCCGCCGCCGCGTTCTTCCCGAGCTGCGCGAGCAGGATTTCCCGTTCCCGCCGCTCTTGCCGATCTGCGAGACGACCCACGACCGGCTGACCGTCGAGATCAACCGGGGCTGTACCCGCGGGTGCCGGTTCTGCCAGGCCGGGATGGCCAACCGGCCGGTGCGGTTCCGGCAGCCGGAAGAAATCGTCCGCATCGCCGAGCGCGGCATCCGGGCGACCGGGTGGGAGGAGGTGTCGCTGTTGTCGCTTTCGGCGCTCGACTACCCGGACCTCACCGGCCTGGTCCAGCGGCTGAACGGGCGGCTTTCCGAGCGGCGCGTTTCGCTGTCCCTGCCTTCGACCCGGGGCGAGGACTTCTCGCCCGAGCTGGCGTTCGACCTGCAGGCGGTGCGCAAGGCCGGGCTGACCTTCGCGCCCGAGACCGTCGCGCCGCGGCTGAAGGCGTTTATCAACAAGAACATCGCCGAGCTGAGGACGCTCGAGGCGATTCGCACCGCGCTCGACGCGGGCTGGGGCGGGGTGAAGCTGTATTTCATGGTCGGGTTGCCGACCGAGACCACCGATGAGGTGGCGGAAATCGGCCGGTTCGTGGACGAGGTGGCGCGGCTGTGCCGGGGCCGGGCGGTGCGCTACAGCCTGAGCCCGTTCGTGCCCAAGCCGCACACGCCGCTGCAGTGGGCGGGTTTCGACGGTATCGAGCGGTCGCGGGAGAAGATCGAGATGCTGCGTCACCGGCTGACCCGGCGCAACATCAAGGCGAAGTGGGAGAACCCGGAGAGTTCTTTTGCCCAGGCTTTGCTGGCGCGGGGCGACGAGCGGTTGGGGCCGGTCGTCGAGCACGTGTACCGGGCCGGCGGGGTGTTCCAGGAGTGGAGCGAGCGGTTCAACCTCCAGCGCTGGCTCGATGCGTGCGTCGCCTGCGGGGTGGACCCGGAAGCCGTGACCGGGCCGCGCGCGCCGGGCGAGCGGCTGGCGTGGGATTTCGTCGACCTCGGGGTGTCGAAGGCGTTCCTGCGCAACGAGTGGGAGCGGGCGCGGCGGGGCGAGACCACGCCCGACTGCGCGCGGGCCGAGTGCTCGGGCTGCGGGGTCTGCCCGGACAACCGGCCGCCCGCGCGGCCGGCCGAGAGCAGCCCGGAGGAGCGGGCCTACCGACGCCGGACGCGAGCCGCCGCGTCGCTCGAGCAGCGGGTGCGGCTGCGGCTCAAGTACGCGGTCGAGGAACCGTACCGGTTCGCCGGCCACCTGGACCGGGTGCGGGCGTGGTACCGGGCGGTGCGAAGGTCCGAGCTGCCGGTGCTCTACACCCGCGGGTTCGCGCCCAAGCCGATGCTGTCGTTCGGGCCGCCGCTGCCGACCGGGGTGACGTCCGACGGCGAGTACCTGGATTTCTTCGCATCGGCCGAGTATTCGGGTAACCTAATTCGTGATTTGGGGCCGTTCATGCCCCGGGGCCTGCGCCTGGCCGGCGCGCGCGGCGTGCCCCGCGACCGGCCGACGCTGGGCAAGACAATCAACCTGGGGCGGTACCGTGTGACCGCGCCCCTGGAAGCGGGCGGCGGGCCGGAAGCGCTCGAGCGCCGGGCGGCCGGGCTGAAGGTCGCCGGGCTGAGCCGCGACGACGAGGGTTCGTTTGTCCTCGACCTGGCGATAGCACCGGGCGTGCGGCTGTTCGAGACCCTGGCCGCGCTGCTGGAAATTGAACCGGACCGGGCAAGGGCCGTGGTCGTGAAGCGGCTCGACTGCCTGGTCAAGGACGGCGGGCGGACAAGCTCGCCGCTGGAGGATTGATGCAGGTTAAGACGAAGATAGTCATCAGCGCCAACGAGTGGGAGACGCGGGTCGGTATCCTTGAGGACGACCGGCTGGTCGAGTTCTACGTCGAGCGCGAGGAGAGCCACGCCCTGGTCGGCCGGGTGTACAAGGGCAGGGTCGAGAATGTCGTGCCGGGACTGCGGGGCGCGTTCGTCCACATCGGGCTGCGCAAGAACGGCTTCCTGCCCTTGAACGAGATACCGGAGTTCGAGTCGCTCGACGACGATAGCGAGGAGGGCAAGAAGGAGGAGGTCAAGCCACGGACCATCACCATCAACGAGGGCGAGGAGATCCTCGTCCAGGTGGTGAAGGACCCGTTCGCCGAGAAGGGCGCGCGGCTGACGTCCTACATCTCGATACCGGGCCGGTACCTGGTCTACATCCCGAACGAGGAGCGGGTCGGCATCTCGCGCCGCATCTGGGACCGCAAGGAGCGGAGCCGGCTGCGGGCAGCGGCCCGGAAGTTCAAGTCGCGCCACGCCGGCCTGATAATCCGGACGGTCGCCGCCAAGGCGAGTTTCGAGGACCTGCGCGACGAGTTCCTCAGGCTCGAGAAGACCTGGGAGCAGATCCGCGACCGGGCCGAGCCGGCCGGGGTGCCGTCGGTGGTCTACGAGGAACCGTCAATCGGCGTCAAGCTGGTGCGCGACCTGTTCACCGCCGACGTCGAGAAGGTGGTGCTGGACTCGCGCGAGCGCTACGAGGAGGTGGTCAACTACCTCGAACTGGTGGCACCGAAGCTGAAACGCAAGGTCGAGTTCTACCAGGGCGACGTGTCGCTGCTGGAGCAGGCCGGGGTCGAGGCCGAGTTGGACCGGGTGTTCCAGAAGCGGCTCTGGCTGAAGTCGGGCGGGTTCATCACCATCGACCAGACCGAGG
>JAFGQF010000155.1 GCA_016935775.1 Caldifarciminota bacterium | reverse complement strand
GATCGACGTCCAGAGCGCGCGGCAGATCCGCCAGCTCGTCGCCGACCTGCACCGATCCGGCACGACCATCCTCCTGACCACCCACTACATCGAGGAAGCCGAACGGCTCTGCTCCCGCATCTCCTTCATCGTCCAAGGGCGCGTCGTCCGCACCGACACTGTCGAGAGCCTGCTCGAACCGGTCCGCGGCCGCCAGGTGCTGGAGCTCGCGGTCGCCTGCGGTGCAGCGGCCGGGACCGGGCTGCTGGCGGACGCCGACGCCGGGACCCGGTTCACGACGGTCGGCGACAACCTGATCCGGGCCGAGTCCAGCCGGCCGCTCGCGGTCGGTCCGCTGGTGCGCGTTCTCGAAGAGGACAATATCGAGGTCCTCGAGGCGCGCCGGGTCCGGCCGACGCTCGAGGAGGTATTCGTCGAAACCACCGGGCTCGCGGCGGATGCGCTGCGCCGTGAGAAGGAGAAGAAGTGAGGCGCTGGACCGCGTTCTGGAGCATCATCGCCAAGGACATGCGGACCTACTACCTGAAGCCGCCGAACGTCAGCTGGGGACTGGTCTTTCCCCTGGCCTGGACCGGGATGTTCTTCGTCCGCTCGGGTGCCCGCCCCGCCGAGCTCGGCGCGCTGCTGCCCGGGGTGATGACGCTGGCGGTCCTGTTCGGCACGACTTCCCTGCTGGCGGTGGCGATCACCTTCGAACGGCGGACGCGCTCGTTCGAGCGGCTGCTGCTCGCCCCGTTGCCGCTGTCGCTCCTGATGTTCGCCAAGACCGCGGGCGCGATCGTCTTCGGCATGCTCAACGCCTTTGTCCCGCTCGCGCTGGCGGCGTTCATCACCGACCTGTCCGGGATTGCCTGGCCCGCGCTCGTCGCGGGCGTGGTCCTGACTGCGGTCAGCTCGGCCTTCCTCGGCCTGCTGGTCGCGGTGGCGGTCACGGAGGTGTTCGAGGCCCAAACCCTGTCCAACTTCTTCCGCTTCCCGATGATATTCCTTTGCGGCCTGTTCTTCCCGCTGGAACGGCTGCCGGCGTGGCTGCGGCCGCTCTCCTTCGCCCTGCCGCCGACCTACGGCGCCGACATCATGCGCCAGGGACTCGGGCAGCCCGGCCTGCTCCCGCTCTGGCTCGAGTTCCTCGTCCTCGTCGCCTTCTGCCTGGTGTTGTTCGTCGCCAGCCTCCGCACCGTCAACCGCCGCTGGATTGCCTGAGCCCGGCCCGACTTGCCCCGCGCCGGGTCGAACGCTAGGATGGACTGGTGACCCTCCGCATCCTGTTTGTCTGCACCGGCAACTCCTGCCGCAGCCAGATGGCCGAGGCGTTCTGCCGCGCCCTCGGCAAGGACGTCGAGTGCGCTTCGGCCGGGGCAGAACCGTCGGCGGAGATCCAGCCCGACACCATTGCCGTAATGAAGGAAACGGGCATCGACATCAGCGGCGCGCGGCCCAGGGGATTCCCGGACCTGCCCGACCTGCGTTTCGACTGGCTGGTGACGATGGGTCACGACGTTGTCGGACCGCTCCTGCCCGGTGCCCGAGAGGTGAAGTGGGAAGTGCCGAACACCTGAGGGATGCCGGCCGGCGAGGTTCGCCGGGCGCGCGACATCATCAGGGAGAACGTCACGCAACTGCTGCGCGGGCTGGGCCGGCTCGAGTCCGACCGGCCTGAACAGCCGCGTGAAGCCGGCTAGTATGCACCCGGGTATCTACTGAAAGGACACCGAAGCATGACCGTTACGATCATCCTGAACGACCCGCCGTACGGGACCGAACGAACCTACAACGGGTTGCGGCTGGCCCTGCAGCTGAAGAAGAGCGAGGGAAACAGGGTCCGGGTCTTCCTGATGCAGGACGCGGTCTTTGCCGCGCTCAAGGAGCAGGACACGCCAACCGGCTACTACAACATCGGCCGGATGCTGGCAGGCGTGGGCCGGGCCGGTGAGGTGCGTGCCTGTGTCACGTGCATGAGCGCGCGGGGGCTGAAGGAAGAACAGCTCATCGAAGGCGTGACTGCGGGTGATATGGCCCTGGCCGCCGAGTGGGTCGAGTCAAGCGACCGCGTCGTATCGTTCTGAACCCCGGCCCGCGCCGGGAACGAAGCGAAACCCCGCCCGAAGGCGGGGGCGTCGCTACCCCGGCCCGCGCCGGGAACGAAGCGAAACCCCGCCCGAAGGCGGGGCTTCGCCTCTCACGAGGCTCGGTCAGACAGTATTGGTCAGGCTCTTGCGGACGGTGCCGTCCGGGTTCCGCAGGTTGACCTCAAGCGCCGGCCGGCCCAGCATATGGCTGGCGCAGGCGAAGCACGGGTCGTAGGCCCGGAAAAACATCTCGACCGTGTTCAGGAGCCCTTCGTCAGCCTTTCCGTCGTGCACCAGGGTCCGGGCCGCTTCGCGCACGCTCATGCAGATCGGCCCCATATTGTTGGTTGTGGCGACGATCAGGTTCACCTTCTTGACGAGCCGGTCGTCGTCCAGCCAGTAGTGGTGGAACAGCGTACCGCGCGCCGCCTCGACCACGCCGATGCCCTCTTCCTGCATCCGGAAGTCCATGTTGCGAGTGTCGGTCGAGGTGATGGTCTTGTCGGTCGCCAGTTCGAGCGCCAGCTCGGACACGTAGAGCAGCTCGATGAGCCGCGCCCAGTGGAACGCCAG
>JAFGQF010000154.1 GCA_016935775.1 Caldifarciminota bacterium | reverse complement strand
TGGCGCCGAGTCTGCCTCCACTGGCGACCGCGATTGACCAGGGTGACGTGATTCGCTGGCTGGCGCGCGCCGACTGGACATTCTGGGTTCCGTTCTTGCTGCTGGTCGCCGACCTGCTGGTCCTGCTCGGGCTCCGGGGTCGCTCCCGGCGCATCCGGCTCGACACGCGCGCGCGACTGGCCCGGTTCTGGCTGCGCTGGAAGCGGAACGGTACCCGTGAGTCGCTGGTCGAGTACGACGGCGTGTTCTGGCCGGTGCTCGCGTCGCCGCGTCCCGACGGCCTGCCCGATGTCCGTGTCTCCCCGACCCCGGTCTGCCCGGTCTGTGACGCCCGGCTCGAGCCCCGCCCGGGTCGGCTTCTCCACGGCTGGCATTGTCCCTCGTGCGGCTTTCGCCGAACCGACCTCCACTCGGCCGGCGAGCAGGCCGAGCGGCTGCTCCGGCTCGCCCGGGAAGTCCGGGACGCGCCCGGCTGCGCCGACTGAATCAGGACAGGCCGACGATTCGGCCGTCCTCGTCCATATCTATCCGGGTCGCGTTTGGCTTGCGGGCCAGGCCCGGCATCAACATCATGTCCCCGGCGATCGGCACCAGGAAACCCGCCCCGGCCGAGATGTTGACCGACGCTATCGTGACCTTGAACCCGCGGCAGGCGCCGACGCACCCCGGGTCATCGGACAGGGACAGCGGCGTCTTGGCGATGCACACCGGCAGCTTGTCGAAGCCCAGGGCCCGGACCCGCTTCAGGTCGCGCTCGGCCCGGGGCGTGTACACCACCTGATCCGCGCCGTAGACCTTCGTGGCGACGGCCTCGATCTTCTCCTCAGGCGACGCGTCAAGCTCATAGGCCGGCCGGGCCTTGCCCGGCTTTTCCTCGACCTGTTTCACCACCGCCTCGGCCAGCTCGACCACACCCTCGCTGCCGCGCGCGAAGCCGTCGCTGACCGAGCAGGCCGCGCCCTGCTCGGCGCAGAACTTGCGCAGCAGCGCGATGTCGTCGTCCGGGTCGTCGTCGAACCGGTTGAGACAGACGACCGGTTCGAAGCCGAGCACCCGGCAGTTCTCGACGTGGCGCAACAGGTTGCTAGTCCCCTGCCAGAGGTCGGTGAGCTTGCCCTTGCGAGCGTCCCGCGCCCCGCCCTGGTGGCGAAGGGCTCGCACGGTCGTCACCAGCACGCAGCCGGCGATGTCCCACCCGGCCTGGCGGGCCACGATGTCCACGAACTTCTCGGCACCGAGATCCGAGCCGAACCCGGCCTCCATCACCACGTAATCGCCCAGCCGGAGCGCCATGTTGGCCGCTACGACGCTGGCCGTGCCGTGGGCGATGTTGGCAAACGGCCCGGCGTGGATGAACGCGGGCGTGTGCTCGGTTGTCTGGACCACGTTCGGCTTGAGCGCGTCCTTGAGCAGAACCGCCATCGCACCGGCCGCGCCCAGCCGTTCCGCGGTCACCGGCTCGTCGTCATAGCTCATCGCCACCAGGATACGCGCCAGCCTCTCCTTGAGCTCGGTCCGGGACGCCGACAGGGCGAGGATGGCCATCACCTCGGAGGCGGCGGTGATGACGAAGTTGTCCTCGCGCGCCGGCCCGTTGGTCCGGCCGCCCAGTCCGACCACCATCGTCCGGAGAACCCGGTCGTTCATGTCCAGCGCGCGCGGGAAGAATATCTCCCGCTCGTCGATTCGCATCGGGTTGCCGAAGTGGATCGAGTTGTCGAGCATAGCGGCCAGCAGGTTGTGGGCCGAACCGACCGCGTGGATGTCGCCGGTGAAATGCAGGTTGATGTCCTCCATCGGCAGCACCTGGGTGTGACCGCCGCCCGCCGCCCCGCCCTTGATGCCGAACACCGGGCCAAGCGAGGGCTCGCGCAGCACCACAATTGACTTCTTCCCGATGCGGTTCAGCGCCATCGACAGCCCGACCGACACCGTCGTCTTGCCCTCGCCGTACCGGGTCGGCGTGGTTGCGGTCACCAGCACGAGCTTGCCCTTCGGCTTCTCGTGCAGCCGGTCGAACAGCCGCAACGAAAGCTTGGCCTTGTACATCCCGTTGGGCAGAACGAGGTCCATGTCCTCGATGCCGAGCCCGCGGACGATATCGTTGATGGGCTTGAGCTGAACCGAGTGGGCGATTTCGATGTCGGACTTCATCGGCTCCTCCTCCTTTGGACAGATTGGCTGGTCACGCGGGAATAGCTTGCCCCGGGAACCGGCCGGGTCAAGCGCTTGACCCGAAACCCATACGGCGTATCGTCAACCGGAGGCCGAAAGATGAAAATCACCCACCTGGTCGTCATCCTTGTCCTGCTGGCCGGGAGTGCCCTCGCAACCCGGCCGTGGACCGAGTTGGAGTTCCGCGACTGGAACCGCAGCTTCGAACCCGCGTTCGTCGCCCGGCCGGAATCGCTGATTCGCGGCCCGCGCCGGTACAACTACCTCGAGCGCATCAAGCTGATGGCCGACTTCGTCGCATCCTACCAGGTTTCGGACTCGGGCTCGCCGCACTTCGGCGGCATCATCGAGTCCGAACATCAACCCAACATCATCGAGACCGACAACACCCAGGAGGCGATCTGGGTCTGGTCCCGCTGGTACGAACTCACCGGCCGCGACGACTACCGCGAGAACATCCGACGGGCCTGGAGCTACGTCCTGGACCACCCGGCCTGGGAAGAGCACGGCGGGCAGCCGGCCTCGGTCTGGTACGCGGTCTGGAACTGCGGGCTGGGCTTCATGAGCGAGGCCTGCTATCGCCGAGCCTATGGCGACTCCAGCTTCCTGGCCTATGCCGATTCCTGCCGGCTGTTCTACCTCGCCAACCCGCTCGACACCTGGAATACCCGGGACAACTTCGTCACGTCCCAGAGTTCCGGCATGGCTTACAAATACGCGCTTGAGTTCGGTGACCAGGAAATGCGCGACACCGCGCTCGCCCGGGGCACGCGAGTCCGGTCCTGGATTGAGGCCGACTCTCGGGTGCGCCTCGCCTGGGCCTCGTGGGCGATGTCCGGCGGTACCGCGTTCTGGGGCGTGGCCAACACGGTCTGCCGCGAGGACACCGCGGCCGGCCGGGTCTGGCTCGAAACCTACCAGGAATCCCTGCCCGGTTTCTACCCGTCCGGCACCTGGAACTGCTCACACAACATCTGGCTGGCGAACGCCTGCCGGGCCGCGGCCGAACTGACCGGCACCGACCCCGGCTGGCTGCTGGGCCAGTACCTGCTCGACACCCTGCTCACGAGGGACACCGATCGCGACGGTGGCATCCCCGCGACCTGGACCGACCCCGAAACACAGGACCAGACCTGGGTCTCGACCTACCTCGACTTCATGATGCTGGATGCGCTGGTCACCCCGGTCCTCCAGCGCGACGTCTCGTGCCTCGAGTTCGTGAGCCCTACCCGGTCGGGTCCGCACGTGCTCGGCGACACCCTTGACGTACTGGTGCCGCTTGCCAATGCCGGGCTGGCAGACCTGGCGCCGGTCAGCCTGCGCGTCTTCGGGCCGGGCTACGACGAACAGCAAGTGCTGCCGGCGCTCGACTTCCTCGCAATCGACACCGTCGTCTTCCCCGGCTTCGTGCCGGCCGCGCCCGGCGAGTACGAACTCGACGCCATCACGACGGCCACCAGCGACCAGAACCCGCTCAACGACTCGGCTCACACCTCCTTCAAGGTCTATGGCCGGTGGAACGTTACGGGGACCCTGCTCGACTCGGCCACCGCCGAGCCGATACCGGCGTCAGTACTGGCCCGCATCGCCGGGGACGCGGCAACCTGGGACTCCTGCGTTACCGACAGCCTCGGCCGCTTCGGTCTGACCCTGCTCGATACCCTCTACGACATCGCCATCCGGCCGGACCCGCCCTGGTACGAGCGAACCTGGACCGTGGACATTCCCGGCGACACCACGCTCGACCTCCGCACTCAACCGGCCCACGTGATGGTCGTGTCCACCGACCCTCAGGCTGACCACGCCGGGTACTACACTTCGACCCTTGACACGCTCGGAGTAACAAGCTTCACCTGGCACCGCAGCCTCCAGGGCGCACCCGACTGGTCGCTTGTCGACCGGCTGCGCACCCCGACCGTCATCTGGTACTCGGGCGACGCCGATTCCGGCACCGTACCGGCCGCAGACCAGGACAGCCTGCTGGCCCGCGCCGCGAGCGGCATCAACCTCCTGCTCACCGGCCAGGACATCGCCGAGGAACTCGGTGCCTGCCCGCTGCTCGACCTCTGCGGGGTGAGCTTCGACTCATCGGGCTGGTCGCGCTTCTTCGTCTTTCCCCAACGTGCCGACTCGCTCGGCGCGCTGCTCGAACCGACCGCCACCGCGGGCGGCGACGGTGCCAACAACCAGCGCTCGCGCGACATCCTCTCCCCGCTGCGCAACGGCGCCCGGCTGCTGATGGTCTACGACACCGTGACATCGGCCGGCGCGGCCGTCCGACGCGAGGACCCGGGCTCGGGCACGCGAACCGTCTTCCTCGGGTTCGGGTTCGAGGCGGTCAACCGGCCCCAGTCACGGCCCGACTACTTCACCAGGGTCCAGATGATGGAGCGGCTGCTCGGCTGGCTGCAAGTACCAACCGGCATCGCCGAGCCACGGCCGGGGACGGTTCCGCGGCCGACGATTATCGCGCATCCCAATCCCTTCCGGAGCGTTGTCCGATTCGAGTTCGCCAACCTGCCGACAAACGTCTCCACGGTGAACGTCTATGACGCTTCGGGGCGCTCGGTTGCGAAGCTCAGCCCGAGCCGGGCCGGGCACGATGCCGACTGGGACGGCCACGGCCTCCCGGCCGGGGTCTACTTCGTCGGCGCCGAACTTGCAGGCCTCCCACCCCTGCGCGTCATCAAAGTCGAATAGCCGGGCAGTCGCGGAAAACGAGGGCGGCCAAAGCCGCCCTCGTCGCTGTTGGCTTGAGTCGCTCGCTGCCCGGCTAAACCGCCGGCTGGCTGTCGAAGTACTCCTTCACCTTCAAGTCGTTGTACCAAACCAGGGCGAGGATACCCACCACCAACCCGAAGATCGAGCCATTGATGATGGTGATGATCTCCAGGATTGCCAGGGTCTTGTTGGGCCTGCACACCTTGATCGGGTCCGGCATCAGCTTGGTGGCGTAGATGATCTCGAGTATCCCGACGACGATGCCGTAGACGGCGGGCAGAATCCAGATCACCGTGAACATCAGCCCGACACCGATCATGCAGTTCAGGATGCCGGATATCAGCGTCAGGATGCCCAGGGTCTGGACCTGGGATGGCTTGGCGCTGCAGGGAACACCCGGCCCGGGTGCCACGGGTACTGCCGGCTGTGGTGCCGGCGCTGCGGGCTGCTGGGGTTTCTCTTCCATCTCCAATCCTCCTGTTGACTGGGTTATCGGTCCCTATCGGTTCTACAGCTTCTTTGCGCGCCTGTCAAGCAACGTGCGGGTCGCGTGACGTTCAGCGCGCGATAATCAACTTGGCGCCATCAAGTTCCGGCCGGTCCGCGATCCTGATGAAGTATACCCCGGGCGCGAGCCGGCTCACGTCGTTGAGCCCGGACACCAGTCCCAACACCCGCCGACCGCCGGCATCGAACAGCCCGGGAACCAGGCCGGCGGCCGTCAGCCTCGGAATTCGCAGCATGCCGCGGACCAGGGTCGGCATCCGCCCGATCTCCGGGGACCGCCGTCCGGGCGCCGCGATGCCCACCGAACCGGTGTTGTACCAGACCGCCACGTCGGCGTCGTTGTAGTTGCCCCCGGCCAGGTCCAGCGCACCGTCCAGGTCGAAGTCGGCCAGCCCGAGACCGGACGGGTAGTCCCCGAACGCGTACACCTGCGCCGGACCAAAGGTCCCGTTCCCGTCGTTCAACAGCACGCCGGCCGACTGCGCCCCGGTGTGGGCCGAAACGAGGTCCAGGTCGCCGTCGCCGTCCAGGTCCCCGCCCCGCACGTACCGGGTGTTCGCCCCGGCTGCGTAGCCCTGCGGCGGGCCAAGGGTACCGTCACCTCTCCCGAGCATCACGGACACGCCTCCATCACTTCCGGTCGTCACCAGGTCGGGCCAGCCATCCGCGTTGAGGTCGTGTCCCCATACATCGGTCGGTCCGTCGCCGGTCGGGTAGGCCGCCTGGTCGGACAGGACACCGGTGCCGTCGTTCTGGAAGACCGACAGGTTGTCGTTCCCCGAGTTACAGACCAGCACGTCGTTGTCGCCATCGTTGTCGGTGTCTAGCACCGCGCACCCGCGGGTGAAGGACCCCGCCGAGTAACTGGTCGGCCCGACCAGGCTGCCGTCGCCGTTGTTCAGCATCACCTTGACGTGATTGCCGGTCCCGAACCCGTCGATGAAGACGATGTCGATGTCGCCGTCCGCATCGAGGTCGCCGCCCGCCAGGTGCTGGCCGAGGATGGCCGGCGTGTAGGAGCGGAACAGGCTGAACGTTCCGCCGCCGTCGTTCTTCATCACCACCAGGTGGGACGTGCCCGGCTCGTTGTGACCGGACACGATGTCAATGTCGCCGTCCGCGTCCATGTCCGCACCGCACAGGGCAATCGGGTCCGCGGCCCCCAGCGAGTACTGGACCGGGGCGGCGAAAGTCCCGTCGCCATTGTTCTTCAGCACGACGAGCTGGCCCGGGTTCGGGTAGTTGGTCGACCCGACCGCGATGTCACAGTCGCCGTCCCCGTCAAGGTCCGCGGCCCAGAACCCACGCGTGCCGGTGCCGGCCGGGAAGTCTTGCCGGTTTTCGAACTCACCGGCGGAAGATACCGGCACCCGCACCGAGAAGCGCCAGCCGAAACCGCGCAGGTTCACCCCCGTGCGCGACTCGACATCGGTTGTCAGCAGCACGACAACCTCCTCGCCAACGGCAAAGTCGTCATCAGGCTCGAGCCAAGCCGTCATGCTGGCCGAATCGTAGCCCACCGTGCCGGAATGCAGGCCGGTCTGGGCGCCGTAGCAGCGCATGCTGGCCGAATCAATGGTCTGCGCGTCTGCCCCGACGTTGAACGCCGCGAGGACTGTTGTCGTCTCCGCCGCAGCGGTAGCGTAGCGCGCGGGATCGGTCGAAACGACCTCGAGTTGGTCCTCATTGAGGAAGACCCGCACGAAACGGCCGTTTGATGCTGCAACCACGTCCAGGTCGCCGTCGTTATCAAGGTCACCATACGACGCGTGGAGCGGTTCGCTGCCGCAATCGTAGGACTCAGGCGCCCGGAAATCCCCGCCACCGGTACCCAACAGGAGCGAAATGCTGTCCGCCCCCTCGTTGGCGACCAGCAGGTCGAGATGTCCGTCTGCGTCGAAGTCGCCGGCCGTGACCGAGCGCGGACCGCCGCCCGCCGCGTGGTTGACGCGCGCGGCGAACCCACCCGCCCCGTCTCCGGCAAGGTAGGAGACGTTACCCGACATCAGGTTCGCCGCAACAAGGTCCAGGTCGCCGTCCTCGTCGAAGTCCGCTGCAACGACTGAGTAGGGATTGGTGCCGACGTTGTGTGCGGTCGGTGTCTCAAACGTGCCGTCGCCGTTGCCCAGCAGCACCGACACCTGGTCAGCACCACTGCAGGCCAGCGCCAAGTCCGGGAACCCGTCTCCGCTGAAATCTCCGACAGCCAGCGACTGCGGCTCGTCCGCGGTCGAGAACCCGTCGGGCGGTTCGAACGTGCCGTCCCCGTTGCCCCTAAGCCAGGACACATCGTCGCCGTATGCGTTGGCTGTCAGCAGATCAAGACAACCATCCAGATCGATGTCCGCGCACCTGACATCCTCCGGGAAGTCGCCGGTCGGGTAGCACACCGCGGACTGGAACGTTCCGTCGCCGTTGCCGAGGAGTACTGCCACGCTGTCTCCACTGCTGGCCGCAGCCGCGACGTCAAGAACCGAGTCGGAGTCGAAATCGCCGCAGCACAGGCTGTGTGCGTTGGAGCCCGCCGGGTACAGAACACGTTCGGCCAGTCTGCCGTTGCCAGAGCCCAGGAGAACAGCAACATCGCCCGCGTTCTCGTTCGTAGTGAGCACATCCAGGTTCCCGTCGCGGTTAAGGTCGGCGATTGCGACGGCGTTGACGCCGCCGCCAGCGAGGAATTCGTCGAGGAACAGGGGCAATCCCGAACCGCCAGGTACCGCTACGGTGAAGCCCCAGGAGAAACCGGACAGGGAATCACCGGACCCCGTGGCAATGGCCCGGGCTAAGACGACGACCGCCGGTTCACTCGGCAGGAAGCCGTCATCAGGGTCCAGGGTCGCGATCCTGGCCGAACTGTCGTAGTCCACGCCGCCGTAGTGGGTGCCGGTGAACGCGCCCCGGACCTGGAAGGTGGCACCGGTGACCGTGGCCGGGTCCAGCTCAAGGTTGAAGCCGGCCGTCAGGTCGGTCCCCGCGTCAATGTCCAGCGCGTTCTGGGCCGGGTCCACATTCACCACCCGGAGCAGGTTCGAGGTTGCCTCCGGCCCGCCATAGGCACCCATGTCGTTGCGCGACCCGTTCGGGTCGTTGTACTGCGGCGCCGGGTTCCCGGTATCGATGCAGGGCGAACCGGCCTGCAGGTGGAAATCCCCGGCCAGGGTGTCCTCGTACAGCGGGTCGGCCGAGATGCTGCCCGTGCCCGGAGTCGCCTGCCGGTAGTTGACGCCATTGCCCCAGACGTCGTTATAGGTGAGTTGTGGCGGAGTGCCGCCGCTCGGCCCGTAGACACCGTAGAGTGAGCAGCCGGTCACGATGTTGTTCATGAACACGGGCCCGTAGCCCGAGTTGTCCGAGAAACCGATCCGGCAGTCGTGAATGGTGTTGTTGATGAAGGTCCCGCCCGCGCCGGTGCTGATGCCGTTGTAGACATTCTCGACGACCACGCAATTGTGGACGTACGTTTCGGACGCGTTCCAGCAGGCCACCCCGCAGTCGTTGCCGGTGATGCGGCAGTTGCCGATGTCCGGCTTCGCGCCCGAGTTGCAGAACACGCCGCCGCCGCCCGGCATCCCGCCGCTGTTGCGCGCGCCGCGGATGGTGAAGCCGCGAAGCTTGGTGTCGCGGGTGATCGAGCTGCCGATTGCCCGGACCACGTCGCCCGGGTCATCGCCGCCATCGATTGTCGACAACCCCTCGCCGGCGCCCTGGACGATGACGCCGGCCTTGAGCAGTATCTCCTCCGGATAGGTCCCGGCAGCGACCAT
>JAFGQF010000153.1 GCA_016935775.1 Caldifarciminota bacterium | reverse complement strand
TGGCAATCGAGAACGTCGAGTCGCACATCTCGCTCTCGCGTTTCCAGGACAGCTTCCTGCTCCGGGTCGCGGGCGAAAGCATGCGCGACGCCGGGATAATGGACGGCGACCTGGTAATCATCCGCCCCGACGTCGAACCCAACAGCGGCGACATCGTCGCCGCCCTGCTCGGCGACGAGGCGACGGTCAAGCGGTTCCGCCGCAAGGGCAGCCGGGTCGTGCTCGAACCCGAGAACCCGGACTTCAAGCCGGTCAAGGTCGACCCGGCGCGCGACGACTTCCGGGTCGTCGGCGTGGTCGTCGGCCTGCTGCGCAATTACAAGTGAGGAGGAAAAGTGACCAGCAACCGCATCAACGAAAGCATCAAGGTCTACGCGGTGTACAACGACCCGCAGTCGCGCCACGCGCCCCACGAACGGCTCCAGCCGGTGGTCTTCGAGTGGCGCAAGCGGCAGTACCGGGTCCGGGACATCACCTATGTCTGGCGCGAGAGCCGGGGCGAATCCGAGCGCTACCACTACGCGGTGTCGGACGGCACCAACGTCTACGAACTCTGCTACGAGGCCCGGTCGTTCAACTGGACCCTGTCCGCCGTCTCCTGCGGGGAATGACAGGGAATAAACACAAAGACACCAAGAGCACGAAGTCTCCTGCCCTGGTGTCTTAGTGGTACATTCCGAATCCGGGCCGTGTCACCCACCATGGCCGGCAGAAGACACCCTGCTCCGGGAGCGCGGAGATTCCCATCCGGTCGCCTGCCTCCCCTCTTGTCTTGGTGTCTTGGTGTTTTCTCCTGATGCCCGATCACCGCTCCGTCCTCCACGTCGACATGGACGCCTTTTTCGCGTCGGTCGAGCAGCAGACCTACCCGTTCCTGCGCGGCCGGCCGATCGGGGTATGCGGCGACCCGGAGGGCAGGACGGTAGTAGCGGCCGCGTCCTACGAGGCCAAGCGCCGCGGGGTGAAGACCGCGATGACCGTGCCCGAGGCGCGCCGGCTCTGCCCGGAAATCATCCTCGTGCCCGGCGACCCGGCCAAGTACGTCGACACCTCGGTCCGCATCCTCGCCATCTACACTCGTTACACCGACCTGGTCGAGGTATTCTCGATTGACGAAGCCTTCCTCGACGTCACCAACTCGGCCCACCTCCACGGCGGCGCCGAACCGGTCGCCCGGGCCATCAAGCGGGAAATCCGCGCGCGGTTCGGCATCACCTGCTCGGTCGGCGTCGCGCCCAACAAGCTGCTCGCCAAGCTCGCCGGCGAGCTGGACAAGCCCGACGGGCTAACCGTCATCCTGCCCGAAGATGTGCCGGCGCTGCTCGAGCGCACGCCGGTCGAGAAAATCTGCGGCATCGGACCGAAGACGAAGGAAAAGCTCAACCGGCTCGGCGTCCGCACCTGCGCCGAACTCGGCCGCTACCCGGAGAAGAACCTGCGCATCGTCTTCGGCATCAACGGCATCGCGCTCCACAACATCGGCGTCGGCCGCGACGACAGCCCGGTCCAGCCCTGCCACCACGAACCAGGAACGAAATCAATGGGCCATTCTTTCACCCTCGAGCGCGACACCCGCGACCGCGCCGAGATCAAGCGTCACCTGCTCCAGCTTTCCGAGCAGGTCGGCCGCCGCCTGCGCCGCGAGCGCTATGCCGGCCGGACCATCGCCATCGTCATCCGCTACGAGGACTTCGAAACCGTCGGCCGCCAGCGCAGCCTGAGGAACCCGACCGGCGACGGGCACCGCGTCTACGCCGCCGCCCTGAAGCTGTTCGACGAACTTTACCGGGAAGGCCGCGCGGTGCGGCTGCTCGGGGTGAGCGTCTCCAACCTCGTCCGCGACCTGGCCCAGCTCACGCTGGTCGAGGACCGGGGCGACGGCGGGCTGTTCGCCGCCGCCGACGCATTGAACGACCGGTTCGGCGAGTTCTCGGTGGCCCGCGCCCGGCTTTCCGAACGCCGGCCCGGGCCGCGGGTCATCCCGCCGTCGTGGCGGCCGCGCCGCGAGTAACACTCCCTCCCCGAAAGCCACCGACCGCAAAGCCCCGCCGCAACGGCGGGGCTGCCCTGGCTGGAGCTTCCCGGCCGGTCAGGGCTCAATATCTTCCTCGTATTCTCCTTCGGGGAGCGTGTCCGGCTCGCCGGTTTCGATGCCCTGGCCGCCGAACGACAGGCTGAAGAACCGCGCCATCGCCCCGAGCGCGTCGGCGTCGTCGTGCCGGCCCGCTGTCCCGGTGTGGACCTCGACCAGCGCGCCGGCGCTTTCAAACCGCTCCCCGGTCGCCGTGGCGACGGTCTCCGCTCCCGGCGCGGCGGCTATGAACACGTCAAGGTGGCCGGCGTTGGCTGGCCGCACGCCCGGCACCCAGCCCGGGATCCCGGTGCCGTCCAGCAGCGCCAGCCCATCGTAGAGCCACGGGTCGGTCAGCGCCATCCAGAGCGCGATGTCGGTACCCGTGCCGGTGCCGAGCAGGATGATGTCTTCTTCGTCAATAGTGTACTCGGCAACGACCGCGTCGAGCGCTATCTCGACCAGTTCCTCGGCGGTCCGGGCGGCCGCGACCCGGGCGGTGTCCGAACCCGGGTCGGCGTCGCGCGGCAGCCAGGCATAGCCGGTCTGGCCCAGGAACGGCGCGCGCAGCACCAGCAGGATGAAATCAGCGCTGCCGAACATTCCCCGGTCCCACCAGTCGAGCACCTGCTTTTCACTCTGCCCGTTGTCGTGGAACGCGATGACCAGCTGGTAGTCTTCCTCGAAGTCGCAGTCCGCCGGGACGCGGATGTCGTAGACGTGCTCATCAGTATCCGGTTCCAGCGGCCCGACCCCGGGCATCGGCTCGCCGCCGCCGCACCCGGCCAGCAGCGCGAAGCCCGCAGCCGCCAGGTACTGAAACAGGACTGGTATTTTCATCACAACCTATCAGGCTAGAGAACCGGCGGCCGGGGTCAAGCCGCGTCCGGCTCAAGCCACATCCGGCCCCCGGGCAGCACCCCGCCCGTTACCCGGCCGCAGAGCTCGCGGCCAAGGAACGGCGAGTTGTGCGACTTCGACTTCACTTCGTCGGCCGAGTACGTCCAGCGCGCCTTGAGGTCGAGGATGACCAGCTCGGCGTCCGCGCCCGGCTCGATGCGCGCCGGCTCGATGCCCAGCACCCGGGCCGGCTCGATCGAAAGCAACGCCACCAGCCGCGGCAGCGAAACCAGTTCCGAAAGCACCAGTTGCTCGTAGGCGAGGCTGAACGCGGTCTCGAGCCCGGTCATCCCGGCCGGCGCGGCGTCGAATTCGACCTCCTTGCTGCCCCGGGTGTGAGGCGCGTGGTCGGTGGCGATGCAGTCGAGCGTGCCGTCGGCCAGCCCTTCGAGCACCGCCTGCCGGTCGGCCTCCGAGCGCAACGGCGGGTTGACCTTGAAGTTGCTGTCGTAGCCCTCGAGCGCGGCGTCAGTCAGCGTGAAGTGGTGCGGGCAGGCCTCGGCGGTCACCGGCGCGCCCCGCTTCCTGGCCCAGCGCACCAGCTCGACCGTCCTGGCCGACGACACGTGGCAGATATGCAGCCGGCTGCCGGTCAGTTCGGCCAGCAACATGTCGCGGCACGCGGCCGCGGCCTCGCCCGCGCCCGGCCGCGTGGCCAGGCCCAGCCGGGTCGCCACCGGCCCTTCATTGGCGCTGCCCTCGTCGAGCCCGGCCAGCTCGCAGTGCGACAGCACCGGCAGGTCGAACGCCTTGCAGTATTCCAGCACCCGGCGCATCACCCGCGCGTCGGCAATCCAGGCGCCGTCGTCGGTGACCGCAACCGCGCCGGCCGCGTGCATCGAGCCGATTTCGGCCAGCTCGAGTCCCTGCCGGCCCCTGGTGCAGCAGCCGACCGGCAGCACCAGCGCGTTGCCGGCCCGCCAGGACTTCTCGAGCTGGTACCGAACCGCCGCCTCAGTGTCAACCGGCGGGTCGGTGTTGGGCATCGCACACACCCGGGTGAACCCGCCGGCCAGCGCGGCCCGGGTGCCGGAGACGATTGTCTCGGCGTCCTCGCTGCCCGGCTCGCGCAGGTGGCAGTGCAGGTCCAG
>JAFGQF010000152.1 GCA_016935775.1 Caldifarciminota bacterium | reverse complement strand
TTGCGGAGGCGGATGGGTGCTGGTGTGCCTGGCGGACTTCAAATCCGTATGGTCTGCGAAAGTGGACCGGTAGGTTCGATTCCTACACGCCTCCGCCAGTAGTTTTTCGGGATCGGGCAAGGCGGCCGGCCTCAGGGCCGGCCGCTTCTTTCGCGCGCCAGCTCGGCGTCGGTCCGGCGCAGATAGACCGGGGCCAGCGCGGCCGGGTCGTCCGCGCCTTCGCCGGCAATGTGACTGGCGGCGAGGCCGGCGACGACGGATGGAGCCGGGGACCGGATGCCGGAGTCAACCGCCGCCGTCCCGGTTGCCGTTACCAGGGGCAACATCGTGTCGGTGGCGTTGCCGGCGACGACGATGGTCCCGGGCAGCGACAGCGATGCTGTCGCGAAGGCCAGGTCGGGGGGCAGGAACAGGCCCGGTTCGATCAACTCGCGGCCGCGGTGGCAGACCGCGGCGTAGACCTGGCCCTTGCGCGCGTCAACCACTGCCAGTACCGGCCGGTCATCACCGGCCCCGGCGGCCAGCGCGGCAAGCGTGTTCACGCCCTTGACCGGTATGCCCCGGGCCAGGCCGATTGCCGCCGTCCAGGCCAGGCCGACGCGCAGCGCCGTGAACATCCCCGGCCCCTGCACAACGCCGATTGCCGCCAGTGCGGCCGGTCCGATCCCGGCCCCGGCGAGCAACCGTTTTAGCATCCCGGGCAGGACTTCGTTGTGGTCGATCCCTTCGTGGAACTGCTCACCGACCTTTTCCCTGTCCCGGACAAGGGCGAGGCCGGTTCGGCGACCGCTGGTGTCAATGCCGAGAATGAAGCCTCCGGGTGTGGTCATCGTGACCGGTTCAGTCGCCAGATCGCCGCGAGCCCGCGCGCCCCGAGCAGCGGGTCGCAGGCCGAGATGACAGGCAGGTGTTTGCGGAAGCGGTCGGCCGCTCCGCCAGTGGCCAGGACGGTGAAGCGCCGGCCGGTCGCCGATTCGACGGTCGCGACGGCGTGTTTCACTCCGCCGACGACCGCGGCAAAAACGCCCGAGCGCAGGGCCGAGGTCGTGCCGGTGGGAATCGAGACAGCCGTTTCTGCCGGCCGGACTAGCGGCAGGCGGCCGGTGCCGGCGTGGAGCGACGCGAGCATCAACCCGGGGCCGGGCAGGATTGGCCCGCCGAGGAACCGGCCTTCGGCACTGAGCGCGTTGACGGTCACCGCGGTCCCGAAGTCAATGACGATGACGTCGCCCGGGAACCGCTCCCGTGCCCCGGCGGCCACGCAGACGCGGTCCGGGCCGAGCTGGCGGCGGTCGTAGTCGAACTCGAGACCGGTGATGGCGGCGGTGGTCAGCAGGAACGGCCTGAGTTTGAAACGGGCGGCGATTGCCGCCCGCGCCGGCCGCGTCGCGGCCGGCACCACCGAGCAGAGCGCGGCCGCGTCGGGCCGCGGCGCCAGCGGCAGGCGTCGCGCCGGGTCACGGCGGAACGCCGGGGTCGAGACAACGCGCGCGGCCAGCGCTTTTCGGCCGTCGAACCAGGCGAGCCGGGTCGAGGAGTTGCCGACAAGGACTGTCAGGAGCATCGGACGCTGCGCACCTGGCCGGAGTTGACGACCACGAGCCGGCCGCTGTCGGTGCGGAGCACGGCGCGGCCCTCGGAGTCGATGTCCACCACCGTGCCGATGTGGCGGCGGAACAGGGTGCGGATCTCGGCCCGGCGGTGGAGAATCGCCGACCGACTGCGGATATCCGCCAGCAGGGCCGGCAGCCGGTCGGTGCGGGCTTCGTCCAGCGCCCGGTGAAACCCGGCGAGCAGGCTGTCGAGCAGTTCGAGTTTCTCGAACTCGCGGCCGGCGACCATCCGCAGCGAAACCGCGTCCGGCAGCCCGAGTTCCTCGGGAAAACCGGGTTGGTTGACGTTCAGGCCGCAGCCGACCGCGACCGCGTCCTTGCGCTGCTCGCAAAGGACGCCGCAAACCTTGCCCTCGTCGAGCATCACGTCGTTGGGCCAGCGGATGCCGGGCTTCAGCCCGGCGCGGGTCTCGATTGCCCGGCAGATGCTCAGGGCGACGAGCTGGGTCAGCTGGCGCAGGGCCGGGTCGTCGGGGTCGTCGAAGAACAGCAGCAGCGAGAAGGTCAGGCTGTCCGGGTCTGAATACCATACGCGCCGGAACCGGCCGCGGCCGGCGGTCTGGCGTTCGGCCAGGACAATCGCCGGTTCGCGCCGGTCCGCGAGAGAGAAGGCGTGGTCGTTGGTCGAGGTGACCGAGTCGAGCAGGTAGACCCGGCCGAAGCGGGCGAGACGGGCGAGCAGCTCGCCGGGGATGAGTCGCGGCTCCGGTATTGTCATTACCGGCGCGTTAAGACGAGCCGGGCCGGCCGGCTGCCGAGCGCGGTAGCGAAGTAGGCGCCCGGTGCGAGGTGACGGCCGGTGTCGTCGCGGCCGTCCCATTGCACCGAGCCGGCGGCAGACGGCTCACGGCTCACGGCCAGAACCCGGACCAGTCTCCCGGCAGCGTCGTGAATGGCGACGCGCTCCGGACCACCACCTGCCGGCTGCAGGCTGATGGTCGTCGTTCCTGTGAACGGGTTGGGCCGGGCGTCGAGCCGGGCGAGCCGCGGCGGGGCCGGCGGCCCGGTCACGGCCGACGGCGAGTTGTTGAGAAACAGGTGATTGCCCGGGGCCTGCTCCCAGTTGGTGACGCAGAGGTCGAGTTGTTCCGAGTGCCGGTAGTGGAGCGTGACGTTCTCGGTGCCGGGCGGCGGGGGCTCGGCGAAGCTGAGCCAGCCGCCCAGCGGGTCCCAGCACCAGCCTGCCGGCGGCACGGCCGCGCCCTCGACAAGGACGCTGTCCAGGAACTGGACCGGCGCCCGGCTGAGGCTGAACAGCCGGCGGGTGCCGTCGCCCGAGAACCGGTCCGAGCGGGAGTCGAGGTGCGAGTTGTCAACGTCGGCCCAGGCCGCGGTTTCGCACACGAGTTGGCCGCCATACCAGGACCAGGCCGGGGAGCTGCCGAGCGTGCCCGAGTCATTCTCGAACACGACGAGCGGCTCCCACCAGCCGCCGGCCGCCAGTTCGGGAAAGCCGTCGCCGTCCACGTCGCCCCAGGCGACGCAGGAAGTGCGGTCCTCGTTGCCGAGCAGGAAGCGGCAGGCCGCGGTGTCGAGTTGCCCGGCGAGGTTCCGAAACACCCGGACGCCGTTTTCGTCGCCGAGCTGGCCGTTGGAGGCGACCGCAAGGTCGGGCCAGCCATCCCGGTCGAAGTCGCCGAACGCAAGTCGCAGGGCCCAGCCGGCCCGTGCCGACCAGCTCGGAACCGTGTCGAGCACGCCGTTGTCGTTGCGGTACATTGTCACCTTGCGGCGCTGGCCGAGGAAGAGGTCGAGGTCGCCGTCGTTGTCGATGTCGCAGAACCGGACCGCGTCGGCCGCCGTGTCGACGGCGCCGGTCCAGCAGGGAAGGGTATCAAACGAACCGCCGCTGCTGCGGTAGATGACCGGGGCGTCACGCTCGCCCCGGTAGGCGTCGCCGGTCGAGATGGCCAGGTCGAGGTCGCCGTCGAGGTCGAAGTCGCCCAGGCAGCAGTCGAACGAGGAGTGACGGTCGGCCGCCCGCCAGGCCGGCGTGCTGTCCAGGGCGGTCCCGCTGTTGCGGTAGACCCTGGCCACGAGTCTCGATGCGCTGGTGTCCGGCCCGAGGCAGGCGACCGCGAGGTCGGGCCGGCCGTCGTTGTCCACGTCGCCGGCGTAGCAGTGACCGAACATTCCCCGGTCCTGCGAGCGCCACGATGCGACCGTTTCGAGCGCGCCGCCCGAGTTCAGGTATACCGCGTTGCGGTCGTTGGCCATGTCGTTGCCGTTGGAGACGCAGAGGTCGAGCCGGCCGTCGCCGTTGATGTCGGCAAATGCGCCGCCGGTTGAGAAGTCGTTGTCGCTGGAGGTCCAGTCCGGGCTTGAGGGCAGCGGCACCTGGGCGAGGCAGAGCCCGGCGAGGCCGAACAGGATGGGAATGCGGCGAAGCACGAGCGCAGTCTAGTGCATTCCGGCGGACCGGTCAAGACGGCTTGACTTGACCGGCAGCGGTTCTAAGCTATCGGCCAACGATTGAACGCGCTGAAACGCCAGGAGGAAGCCAATGCCCCGTAAGACAGCCAAACCGCAGGCAATCACCATTTCCGTCATCAAGGCCGACATCGGCGGCTACGTCGGTCACTCGGCGAGCCACCCGGCAATCCTGAAGCGGGCCGAGGAGATGCTCGACATCGCCCGGACCGACGGTTTGCTGGTTGACTTCTGCGTGACCAATGTCGGCGACGACCTCGACCTGATAATGACCCACCGGCGGGGCAACGACAACCGCGAGGTCCATCGCCTGGCCTGGGACGTGTTCATGGAGTGCACCGAACTGGCGCGCAACCTGAAGCTCTACGGCGCCGGCCAGGACATGCTCGCCGATTCCTTCTCGGGCAACGTCAAGGGGATGGGGCCGGGCGTGTCGGAGATGACCTTTGTCGAGCGAACGGGCGAGCCGGTGCTGGTTTTCTGCGCCGACAAGTGCGCGCCCGGCGCGTGGAACCTGCCGCTGTTCCGGATGTTCGCCGACCCGTTCAACACTATCGGGCTGGTCATCGACCCCGCGATGCACGACGGTTTCCGGTTCGACGTCCACGACCTGCACGCCGACAAAGAGATAATGCTCGACTGCCCGGAGCAGATGTACGACCTGCTGGTGCTGGTCGGCTCACCCGAGAACTACGTCATCCGCAACGTCTACACGAAGCAGGGCGACATCGCCGCTGCGAGTTCGACCCAGAAGCTGGCGTTCATCGCCGGCCGCTACGTCGGCAAGGACGACCCGGTGATGATCGTCCGCTGCCAGTCCGGTCTGCCCGCGGTCGGCGAGGCGCTCGAGCCGTTTGCCTTCCCGCACCTGACCTCGGGCTGGATGCGCGGCTCGCATTACGGGCCGCTGATGCCGGTGAGCCGGGCCCAGGCAACCCCGTCGCGGTTCGACGGGCCGCCGCGGGTCATCTGCCAGGGCTTCCAGCTCGCCAACGGCCGGCTGGTCGGGCC
>JAFGQF010000151.1 GCA_016935775.1 Caldifarciminota bacterium | reverse complement strand
GCGCCGTGGCCGCGGTTCGACGGGTTGAGCCGGGATTCGTGGACGTTGCCGCGGATGACGTTCTGCCAGATGAGCGCGCCGCCCGCGCCGGTGACATAGATGCCCGCGCCGTAGTTCCAGGCCCCGTCCTCCTGGCGGTTGCTGTCAATCACGTTGAACCGCAGCTCGGTCGCCCGGCCGGCGGTGCTGTTGCTGATATGGAGGCCGCCGCCGTAGTTCCGGCCGATTTCGCCCGAATCGGTGACGCACTCGTTGCCCCGGATGATATTGCCGGTTATCACCGGGTTCGCCCCGCTCACCCGGATGCCCGCGCCGTACCCGCTCGCCCCGGTGAGCCGGCCGCCGGTGATGGTGAACCCGCGCAGCTCGGTCGCCTCCCTGACACTGCTGCTGCTGATGTCAACCACCCGGCCGTTGCCCCCGCCGTCAATCACGGTCACGGCCGGTCCCTCGGCCGAATACAACCGGATGCCGTCACGCGCCGGCCAGGTGATGTTCTCGTGGTAAGTGTCGGGCTTCACCAGCACGGTGTCGCCCGTGCCGGCGGCATTCAGCCCGGCCTGGATGGTCGGCTGCTCGTCGGGCACGACGATGACCAGCGCGGCCGCGACAGCGGCCAGCAGGAAGACGGACAGAACAGCGTACTTCACGATGCCTCCTCGGTATTCCCGGCGCGGGCCGGTCCTCTGCGGACACGGCAGGATACGAACCCGGCACCCGGAGTCAACCGCGCCCGGTCGCGCCGCCGGTCATCCGGCCAGGTCCTGCACGCTGACCCTCCCGGACTCGATGTCGTGCTCCCAGCATGCGACGTACCGGTATCCGTGGTCGGCGGCGTTGAACCGCTTGCGCAGATCATGCACCCGGTTGCGCCGCTGCGCCAGGGTCAGGCCCTCGTCCGGGTAGAACCGCGGGTCGGCGTGCCAGTACGTGCCGTGGACCTCGACCAGCCTCTGCCCGGGCAGCAGGAAATCATAGACGAACCGGCCGACCCGGAACTGCCATTGGTAATCCACCCCGGCCGAATCCAGCAGCCGGGCGAGCTTCGACTCGAGCCGGTTGAACGCCCTTCCCGGCACCCTCGTCACCCGCGTGCCGGCCGACACCTGCTCGGCTCGCTTCCGGGCAATCGCCCGGTCCACTTCCCGCCGCCGCTCGGCCCGCAGCCGGGCGATGTCGCGCGGGGTCAGCCGGCCGTCGTCGCTCAACCCGGCTAGCGGAACAAGAACCCGCCGAACCCGAACTCCAGGTAGATCCTACTGACGTCGTTCGGCCCGTCGGTCTCCGGCATTTCCCACTCGAAATGGTCTAGCTGATACCCCAGTTCGGCGAACGCGGTCCCGCGCGGCCCGATCAAAGGCGACACGCCGATGCCGGCCCGGCCCCGGTACCCGCTGCCGGTCGAAACGTAACTGCCGGACTCCGACCGCCCGGCCAGGTACAAGAGCGACAACCCGGCATACGGCAACCACCAGCCGTCCGGCCCCACGCACGGCGTCAGGCAACAAGCCTGCGGGTAGCGCATCCGCGGCATCGTGACGTAGTACGCGACCCGCGGACCGACTGCCAGGTTGCCCTGCTTGTAATACTCCTGGCTCACCAGGTCGTAGTTACCCTCGATGCCGACACCGAGCCCGTTCATCACAAAATACAGCACCCGCGGCGCCAACAGCAGGTGGAAACCATCCCGCTGGGTATCGGTCTCCTCGCCGCCATCCAGGAACAGGTCAAACCCGCCCTGCCCGGAAACCAGCCAGCTCCCCTGCCGCGCGGCCTTTGTCCCGACCTGGGCCAACGCCGCCCCGGCCAGGGCCAGCAGCACCACGACCATCAACGCTCTCTTCATCGTCGCACCTCCTGTGGTTGCGGACACCTGACCGATGCTAGCACGAGAACCCGACCCGTCAAGCGCAACGTCCGTCCCGGCCACGTGCGCCACTCGCCCGCAGGCCGTCGGCCTCTTCCTTCGGCCGGGTCAGGGAGTCAAGCGGGACAGCCGGGAGAACAGGAAGTGTCCCCCGTGCGGGAATATCCGCCCGGTCACTTGGGTATCTGAAGACATCGAACTCCACAAGACGACCGGAGCCGACCGAAAGGAGAATGCGTGACCGGATTCAACACCTTCATCATCGCGGGAACCGTATTGCTGCTCGCAGCGGCCTGCGGCCGGGCCGAGGCGCCGCAGAACGGCCCGCCCGGGTCGGCCGACGAGGTCATCGAAAGGTACATCGAGGCGGTCGGCGGCAGGGAGGCGGTCGAGAAGCTGGAAACCCGCACCGTCACCGGCTTCCTCGTCCACAACCTGGCGTGGCATGACCCCCAGGTCGAGACCCTGCGGTTCGTGTACCGGGCCGGTAGCGGGAACCGGTACGCGGTCGAAACGACCGGGCGCAACGGGACCACCTGGGAAGGCTTCGACGGCGAATCGGGCTGGCGGGTCGACGAAGCCGGACTGGTGCACGCGGCGCCCGACGCCGAACACGCCAAGTACGGCTGGTACGTGAACCCACAGCACGTCCTGCGCATCGCCGACTACTTCCCGAACCCGGGGCTGCACGGCATCGACACCGTCTGCGGCCGGCCCTGCTACGCAATCAGGAACGACCATCCGGTAACATACTATACCCTCTATGTCGACGCCGAGGACTACCTGCTCCGGGCCATCGGCTGGCACCACTCCATCGAGGACTACCGCGAAGTGGACGGGGTGATGCTGCCGCACCGGATCGTCTACGGGCGCAAGGGCGGGTCCAGCACCTACGTGTTCGAGACCATCGAGCACAACCTGCCGATGGCGGACGAAGTCTTCGCCGCGCCGCAGGACTGACCGGGCCGCGGCTGTCGGGTCAGGGAGCCAAGCGGGGCGGGGCGACGGCCCGGGGAATGGGAAGTATCCCTGTTTCCCTGCCGGATCCGTCAGTTGACCTTGCGGGGCGGCTTGCCGCCGACGGTTGGCCGGAATGTGGCCACCAGCTTGTACACCCGGTCGCGGTCGCTGTAACGATACCACCAGGTGTCACCGTTCCGAATTCGGTTCTTGTGATAGTCAAAGAACGCATCTACCTCGCTCGCCGGGCGCTTCTCCATCCAGTATTTGAACCCCATCATAACACGGCCGTGGTTGACGACCAGCACGTCCTTGCCCGGCCACCGGCGTCGGAGCGAGGTCAGGAACGTGTGTACCCGCTGCCAGGCCTCGGCGATGCTCTCGCCGCCGGGCGGCCGCGAGTAGACCGAGCCGAACAGCCGCCGGTGTTCCGCCCACCAAGGGAAGTAGGTTTGCACATCGTCGGGGACCATCTCGAAGATGTAGCCCGGGGTCCGTTCCCGTATCTCAAGGCGCGAACGCCGGTGAGCCCCGGCCTGCTCCTTGGCCGGGAAGCACTTAAGAACAAGGTCCAGCGTTTCTACGGTGCGCCGGTAGCCGGAGTCGTACCAGGCGTCGAAGTGGCTGAACCCCCAGGTGTGGATGATGTGGCGACCGACGGCGATTGCCTGCCGCTTGCCCAGCGCGGTCAGCGCAACCCTGTGGTCCGGCACGCCCCTGACCAGCTCGCGGTATTCCTCGGACTTCAGGATGCCGTTCTTCCGCGATACGATGTTTCGGTCGGTTTCCCCGTGCCGGACCAGGATGACATTGCGCGGGTGCAGCGGGGCTTCATCCTGTCTGCCCGGCCGCGACGATGTCGAGTTCACGCCCACCTCATTTCTGCGGAAAGGTCGAACGCCTGGCGTAGAGCCCGCACCGGCCCAGGTACTGGTAGTAGCCCGAGCGGGCAACCCCCAGCGCGTGGCAGCAGAGACCGACCGGAAGACCCCTGCCCAGCGTGGCGATGGCACGGAAACGGTCCTGGTAGGTCGCGCTGGCGATGTCGGACGCGTTCGCCAACCGGTCCAATTCCCTTTCCAACCGCGCGTTTTCCGCCTTCAGCCGGGCTATCTCGGCGCGCCGGCCCGCGTCAGTTTCCTTAGACAATCCTAGTCTCCTTCTCTGTCAGCCCGTACAGCTCATACACCAATTGGTCAATCGCCTTGTCGGTCGCGGCAATCTGGCG
>JAFGQF010000150.1 GCA_016935775.1 Caldifarciminota bacterium | reverse complement strand
GAGCCGCGCGCCGTCGAACATCTGCCGGTGCTCGGCCAGCACGTAGAGGATGACCGGGTTCTCCTCTGAGGAGATCCGGCTGATGCGCAAGGGGTAGACGGCCGAGTCGGATTCGAAGGTCAGCCGGATGCCGGCGTGGGCCACGATGTGCCCGTTCGCGCCCTCGCGCCGGCGGCAGACGATGAAGTGCTCCCATCCTTTGTCGGTGTAGTGGTCGAGCGCCGGGCCGAGGTCGGGCGGCAGTTCGTAGCCGAGGCTGTCGAGGTAGCGGACCAGGGTGTCGGGTTCAGTCGTCCGGAACAGCCGCCATTCCCAGTCGCCGACCAGGCCGCTGTCCAGTTTCTGGACGTTGCCGCCGAGTTCGCCCTCGTAGCGGCCGAGCGGCGCGAACGAGCTGCACCAGAAGCCGCCGCCGCGCCGGACCGGCCGGCAGTGCTCCCAGAGCGCGCCGAAGAGGTCGGGCAGCGCCGAGTCGACCTCGGGCCGCGAAGGGACCGGGATTATCCACGCGAACCCGGAGGTGGCCTCGAACTGGGCGGCGATAGTGAGTTCTTCGACACCGGCGAAGTGCTTGATGACCGCGACCTGGCCGTACTCGGCCACCGATTCGTCCGGCGGCGCGACCATCCCGCCGTCGGCGAGCGCCAGCGCGGAGCCGAGCCAGAGGCAGGCGAGCGCGCGTATCATCGTTCACCTTCGCGGCCGCGAAGCCCGAGCTTGAGCCCGAGGTCGAACCCGGAGAGCGGCAGCCAGTAGTACCAGCTGCCGTCGTACCAGTAGCCCGTCTTGACCAGCCGGTCGGTCTGGATCGACACGAGGTCCATTCCGGTTTCGACCTTCAGTTCGAACGGGCCGGCGCGCAACAGCTCGAGCCCGGCGTGGAGCGCGAAGCCGATGCTGCCGCCGCCGACGTCGGTGTAGATGATGTTGTGCTGCTCATCGTGGTCGGGCCAGCGTTCGGCCGCGTACTTGTAGAAGACGCCGGGCGCGAGCCAGATGCCGAGGGTGCGCTCGAGGGTGAACTCGGCCGCGATGCGGCCGGTGACGTCCCAGAACCTGAGCGAGGAGTCCTCGCCGACGCCGTCCGCGTAGCGGCCGGACAGCCCGGCCGCCAGCGCGACGGCCCGGGTGCGCGGCGAGCGGATGCCGAGCTCCAACTCGGGCAGGGCGCGGTAGGTTGCCCGGATGTCCTCGGCCCAGGGCTGGCAGACCTTGAGCGACAGGTAAGGGTCGACCGGCGCGGCGAGCGCGGTCGCGGCCAGCGCGCAGACCAACAGGGCGATTCTCATCGTTCCTCCCGAAGCGGCGGTATCGGATTCCGACACCAGTGTAGGACAGAGCGGCGGCTCGTCAACGGTCGCCCGCAAACAGTCACTGGAGGCATACGTGGTCGCCGGACTTGCAGCGGTCGCATTCGAGCTCGAGCGTGACGTGGTCGATGCGGTACTTCTCGCCCATCTCGCACTCGAGCCGGGCGAGCATCGGGTAGAAGCTCGCGACCGGCCGGTCCGGGACGACGAGGTGGGCCATCAGCGCGCGTTCGTCCTCGCCCAGGGTCCAGATGTGCAGGTCGTGGATGCCCTGGATTGACTCGTCGAAGCCGGCGATGAAGCCGCGGACGTCGTCGAAGCTGATGTCGCGCGGGGTCGAGTCGATGAGGATGCCGGCCGATTCGCGGAAGACCGACCACGCGCCTCGGAGCACGAAGGCGCTGACGGCGAGAGAGAGTACCGGGTCGATGACGTACCAGCCGGTGAACCGGATGACCAGGCCGCCGATGAGGACCGCAACCCAACCCAGGAAGTCTTCCATCAGGTGCCACATCGCGGCCCGGATGTTGAGGCTCTGCCGGTCGCGGCGCAAGAGCAGGACCGCGAGGCCGTTGACCGCGAGCCCGACCAGGGCCATCACGATGAGAATCGGGCTCTTGACCGGTTCGGGGTTGATGATGCGCAGGACCGCGGCCCGGACGACGAAGGCGGTCAGCCCGAACAGCGCGAGCGCGTTGATGAAGGCGGTGAGGATGCGGACCTTGCGGTAGCCGAAGGTCCGACGCCGGTCCGGCGGCCGGCGCGACATCCTGAGTCCCAGCCAGGAGAGGCCGAGGGCGACCGCGTCGCCGGCGTCGTGGACCGAGTCGGCAACCAGCACCAGCGAGTTGGCGATGAGGCCGAAGACCAGCTCGGCGACCGCGAAGCCGAGGTTGAGGAAGATCGAAACGACCAAGCTCCGTCCCTGGCGGGCGTGAGCGTGGTCGTGGTGGCCGGGCATCAGCCGTCCCGGTCCCGGGCGTTTTCCCCGGTGATGGTCGCGCTAGTACTCGGGCAGGTTATCGAGTTCCTTGAAACGGAAGGTGCGTTCTTCGGACCAGGTTTCGGTCTTGTAGTCATAGACGTCGCAGTCGAAGCCGTCGCCCTCCTGGTAGAGCGTGCCCTCGATGTCGTGGTCGCCGGCGCGGCCCCGGGTTTCGATCTTCACAGTGTTCCCGTCAATGCTGTAAGTCCCCTTGGAGAGCTCGCGGTGGCCGTGCGTCAGGTGCTGGGCGACCGTCCGGGCCGTGCCGACCGCCTGCAGCCGGATGACACTGCCGTCCGGGAAGAAACGCAGGAAGATCGAGTAGTCCTTCATGTTGTCGACGTAGGCACCGTCGAAGTAGATGCCGTCCTCGGGGCTGTAAATCGGCTCGCCCGGCGTGCCGGCGGTGCCGCCGCCGCAGCCGAGGCCGAGCGCGAGTACGAAGAGCAGTGCGAGCCAGCGATGGTTCATCTGTCCTCCTTTGTTACTGAAACAGGATAGGCGGGCCGGGCCCGCTGTCAAAGCCGGGAAAAGCTACTCGTCCGGGTCGTCGGGGGTGCCGTCGGGCTTGTACCCGAGCTTGTGGTACGGGTTGACGAGAGACGAGGCGACGTTCTTCAGGTGCGCGGAGGTGCGCTTGAGGAAACGGAGCAGCAGCGCCCTGATGACTGCCTTGCGGCCGGACATCTCGGTTTCGGAGAGCAGCCGGTCGGTGAGCCCGTTGCAGGTGCGGGCGAGCTCGGCGTGGCGCTCCATTACCGTCTTGGCCAGTGCGGCGTCGCCCTCCTCGAAGGACTTGATGGTATCCGCGTAGAGGCTCGTGACGTCCTGCCGGAGCGCCCGGATGCGGTCGATGTAGGGGCCTTCGAGCTGTTCCGGGTAGTGGTGGGCGAGCTCGAGCAGGTTCTTGCAGTAGTCGCCGATGCGCTCGATATCGCCGACGATCGACGCGAGGTAGAGCGCCCCGACCACATCCTTCTCCGGGTTGACCGCGAGGTGTTCGACGATCATCCGGCGAACCTTGATTTCGCCGTGGTTGAGCGTCCGGTCGAGCGCGTAGATGTCTTCGCACTCGCAGCCGTTCTCGAGCAGGACCCCGAGCGAGTACTCGAACATCCGCTGGCCGGTGCGGAGCATCGCGACGCAGTGCTCGTTGGCTCCGGTGAGCAGGGTTGTCTTGTTCCAGAGGTTCAGCAGGTCGGTGAATATCATTGTCTTACCCTCAACAGTATAACGACGACCAGCGGAATGGCAAAGAATACCACCAGCACGTAGACAATGGCGAATACCCGGTGCCGGGCGCAGAAGCCGCCCCAGAGCCGGGCAAGCCCGATCGGGATGCCGCGCAGCGGGTACCAGACAGCGGACCCGAAGACGTTGAACAGGATGTGGGCGAAGGCAACCTGGATGGCGCCGGGTGAGCCGGTGACGAGCGATGCCAGGACCGCGGTAATCGTGGTCCCGATGTTGGCCCCGAGCGCGTAGGGGAAGAGCTGGTTCAGGGTCAGTAGTCCGGCGCCGGCCATCGGCACGGCGATCGACATCGTCGCCGAGCTCGATTGGACGAGCACTGTGAAGACGAGCCCGACCAGGAAGGCTCGGCCGGCGCTGCCGAACAGGTACTTGTCCACCACCAGCTCGATGCGGCGACTGATGAGCGAGCGCATCATGTCGACCATCAGCTTGAGCGCGGCGAAGAGCAGGACG
>JAFGQF010000149.1 GCA_016935775.1 Caldifarciminota bacterium | reverse complement strand
GCCCACGTTCGCCGCGCCTGAACCGGCGCCCGGTCACTTGACAGACCGGCCGTCCTGCCTACCATTGCGCTTCAATGCTCAGGCTTCCACCGGTAATCACCAGTCTCAGGGACGATGCCGAGATGGTTCTCGTCCCCGGCGGCGAGTTCTGGTTCGGCGTTGACCAGCCCGAAGTCGAACGAATCGCCGCCGCGCTCGACCACCCGGTGGACCCGATTTTCAAGACCGAGTTCCCCCACCGGAAGGCGACCGTCCGCGACTGCTACATCGACCGCTTCCCGGTCACCAATGCCCGCTACGCGCGGTTCATCCAGGCCACCGGCCACCCGGCCCCGCAGCACTGGTCCGACCCGCGCTGGAACGGCCCGGACAAGCCGGTTATCGGCATCGCCTGGACCGACGCACGGGATTACTGCCGCTGGGCCGAAAAGCGGCTACCGACCGAGGAGGAGTGGGAGCGCGCCGCGCGCGGCACCGACGAGCGGGTCTGGCCCTGGGGCAGCGAGTTCCACCGCCGGCACTGCAACAGCCTCGAGTGGGGCGAGAAGCAGACCACCGATATCGACCGGTTCCAGGACGGCGTCAGCCCGGTCGGCGCCTTTGATATGGCGGGCAACGTCTGGGAGCTTACCGGCGGGGACTGGGAGGGGTTCGGCAAGGCGATTCGCGGCGGCTCGTACCTGAACCCGGCGGCTTTCTGCCGCACGACCTGCCGCTGGGGCATCGACCCCTCGACCGTCGGCTCGACCTGGCTCGGATTTCGCTGCGTGATGGAGCTGCCCAAGGCCAGGATCTACGCCCGGGCCAAACCCCAGTCCTGACCGACCGCGGCGGTCGTCAGTTCAGGGTTCCGGCTCCAACAATCCCGGCTTCGCAGCTACTGCGTCTTCAACTGCTCGAGCGCCGCGCCCAGCGCCTTGATGAACCGCTTGTTCTGGTCCGCGGTGCCGATGGTCACCCGCAGGGCATTGGGGAACCCGTACTGCCGGACCGTCCGGGTTATCACCCCGTGCCGCTGCAGCGCCTCGAACACCGCTTGCGCGTTCACCGCGAAGTTGACCAGCACGAAGTTGGTGAGACTCGGGATGTTGAATACCTGCAGCCGCTTGAGTTCGGCGCAAAGGTACTTCCGGCCCTCGTCGACCAGCTTGCGGCTCTTCTCGACGTGGGCGGTGTCGTCGAGCGCGGCCGCGGCCGCGACCTGGGCGGCCCGGCTGACGTTGAACGGCAGTCGCACCTTGCCGATCGTCCCGGCCAGTTCGGGCCTGGTGATACCGAAGCCGACGCGCAACCCGGCGAGCCCGTAGACCTTGGAGAAAGTCCGGAGCACCAGCACGTTGCGCTTCTTCTTGACGTAGTCCAGCGCCCGCGGGTAGAACCGGCTGGTGATGTACTCGGCGTAGGCCTCGTCGACAATCAGCAGGACATGGTCGGGCAACCGGCTAACGAACTTGTCCAGCTCGCGGCGGTTGACCATCGTGCCGAGCGGGTTCATCGGGTTGTCGAGGTAGACGATCCGGGTGCGCTCGGTGACGTTCTCCAGTATCCGGTCGAGGTCGTGCCGGTACTCGTCGGTCGGCACTTCGAGGCAGCGCCCTCCCGCCACCGCCGTGCCGACCTTGGCCATCACGAAAGAGCCGACCGAGGTGACGAGGTCGGTTTCCGGGCCGAGGAAGGCCAGGCAGGCCTGGAGGATGATGTCCACCGAACCGTTGCCGACCATCACCCCGTCGAGCGGCGCCTTGAATCGCTTCGCCAGCTTGTCGCGCAGCACGTGGCAGCTGTCCTCCGGGTAATAGTGGAGGTTCTTCAGTTCCTTGCGCAGCGCGGCCAGGGCCTTGGGCGATGGCCCGAGCGGGTTTTCGTTCGAAGCCAGCTTGTCGATGTGCCCGCGCAAACCGAGCTCGCGAACCACCTGCTCGATCGGCTTGCCCGGCTTGTAGGGTTTGATGGCCTCGATGTTCGGCCTCGGCGCCGGCCCGGTCCAGGCCGGCTCTTCGTTGCGACTGTCAACCAGCATTGAGTTCCTCCCTTCAACGGTCAGCGGGGTCGGCCCGTCAGTCATTCTCGCCCGCCCGCCGCCGCATCACGGCAAACAGCAGACCGCCCGCCAGTGCAAAGACCAGGTCCAGTGCCAGGAAGAGCAACGCCGCGGCCAACGCCGTCTCCCGGGCCAGGTGACCGGGTACCCACTCGGGCGTGAAGAACAGCACGTACGCCCACTCGCGGACGCCCAACCCGCCGATGGTCGGGATGTTCACGACGATGTTCAACAGGGGTATGAACACCAGGTAGTAGACCAGCGGCACCGTGCCGCCGATTGCCCGCGCGACGGCGTGCCAGCTCAGGGCCAGCGCGGCCTGGACCCCGATGCCGGTGGCGATGCTCAGGGCCAGCGCCCCACGGTGATGGCGATACTGCTTGACCGCGTCGTAGACCCGGTCGAGCCGCTCGCCCAGCCTCAGGAACCGCACCCGGCCGAACAGCCTTACCGCCAGCCGGTGCGCCCGGTCGTTGAAGAAAACCAGCAGCACCAGCACCAGCAGCAAGAGGCCCGCGGCCAGGAGCCCGGCAATACCGAATCCCTGGAACCGTACTCCCAGGATGGGCAACTCGAGCGCCCGGGCCGACGGGCTGAACGCGAACAGCCCGAGCGACACCAGCACCGCCAGCAGCAACAGGCTGACGAAGCCGATCAGCCGGTCCAGGAGGGTTGCCGAGAACGCCTCGGCCGCCTTGCCCGGCCGCGCGGTGTAGGAAATTCGAAAAACATCGCCGCCGATCGACGTCGGCAACAGCTTGCAGAAGAACAGCGACAGGACAAACACCCGGCCCAGGTACCAGGTCGAAAAGTGGAGCCCCCGGGCCGCGAGCAGTATCTTCCAGCGCCACGACGATATCAGCACGAAGACCAGGTACCAGCCCAACGCCAGCGCCAAGTACGACGCCCGGGCCGCGCGGATGCGCGCCAGCGCGTCGGGCAGTTGCGCCCGGAACATCCAGAGCAGCAGCCCGAGCAGCACCGCGGACAGCAGTACCCGGCCGACGGTCGAAACCAGCCCCTTCAAGCCGCCACCTGCCCGCTTCGCGCCGCTCACCCGTCACTTCTGCCTTCTGGTTTCATCCTTCCGCCTTCGTCCTTCAGTCTCTTCTCGATTTCCTCGACCCGGTCGCTAATGGTCGCCAGCGACTCGCCCAGGAGCCCGGCCGCGAACAGCACCAGCCCGGCAACCACCAGCAGGATGACAAGGTACAGGAGCGGCCGGAACCCGTGGCCGAACAGCCGGAGGACAATCGCCACCAGCCCGGCCAACAGCCCGGCACCCAGCGCGAGGCTGCCCAGCGAGCCGAAGTAGAGCATCGGCTTGCGCATGAACGTGGTCTGGAACCCGACCGCCACCAGGTCGAACAGGCCGATGACGATTCGGAAGGGACCCGAGAACTTGGGGTTGCCGAACCGGCGCGGCCGAAGCAGCACCGGGATTTCTCCGACCGCGAAACCCCGCGCCGCGGCCAGCGGAACGATGTAGCGATGCCAGTCCTTGCGCAGGTGGATCTCCTCCAGCACCTCGCGCCGGAAGGTCTTGAGCGCGTTGATGTCCTTGACGTTGAGTTGAAACACCAGCCGGGCCAGCCGGTTGTAGACCGAGGAGACGAACCGCTTGTCGTAGTGGCCGCGCTTCTCGCCGGTCACCACGTCGAACCCCTCTTTGAGCTTCGCCACCTGGCGCACCACGTCCTCGGGGTCGAACTGCAGGTCGGCGTCGAACACGCTGATGATGTCGCCCGACGCGGCCCGGAAACCGGTCAGGATGGCGGCGGTCTTGCCCTGGTTGCGGTGATGTCGGCAGAGCTTCAGGAACCGGTGCTTCTCGGCCATCCGCTGAACTGCGCCCCAGGTCCCGTCGAACGACCCGTCGTCAACGTAGACCACCTCGTAACCGGGCCCGAGCTTCTCGGCCAGCTCCCCGATGAGCAACTCGACCGAATCCACCTCGTTGTAAGCAGGAACAATTACCGAGACCTCGACCGGGACGCACCCGGCATCGGCAAGCGCCGCATCGCCGGCCGACTCACTCCCGGACTGCGGCCGCGACTCGGCGGCCCCGGGTTCAATAATCTGGTTATCCGTCATTACTACTCGGTTTCAGCCGCAGAACTATACCCCAATGCCCGGTTCTGTCAATCCCAATGACGCTTCTGCCGCCCGAGTTCACCCCGGCGCCCGGACCCCTTCAATGGACCTAAAGCATCATTTATCAACAACTTATCCCAAGAGAACCGGCTGGCCGGCTAACCGCGCCCGCGCCCTCATCTCACGGCTAAGTTATTGATAAAATATGCCTTATCGTGGCAATCGCCATCCATCGCCCGCTTGGCAACCGGAAGCGTTCTTGACAACTCGCGGGCCGCAGGCTAACCTTAGGGCGATGCTCAGGCTGCTAACTATCGTCCTGCTGGTCGCTTCCGCGTCTGCCAGCCCCGGCCTCGGGTTCGCCGCGCTGGCCGAGGAGGACATCTCAGGCAACAACCAGGCAGGCGAAGCCGGGCTCGAACTCAAGCGGCCGCTCGCGGTCCAGGTGACCGATTCGAACCGGCCGGTTCCCGGTGTCAGGGTCCGGTTCCGGGTCTTGAGCGAGCCGGCCGGCACCGACTCGGCCCGGCTCAGCGACACCCTGGTGACGACCGACCCGCTCGGGTTCGCGCGCTCCCGGCTCCGGCTCGGCGCCGCGCCGGGCGACTACCGGGTAAGGGTCACGGCCCGGGGCGACGAACTCGTCTTCGCGGCCACTGCCCTGCGCCGTCGCTGGTACCTCGTCACCGTCATCGAACTGCTCGGCGGCCTGGCGCTCTTCCTGTTCGGGCTGTACTACGGGTCCAAAGGCCTACGCCGGCTGGCCGGCGGCCGGCTCAGGCAACTACTCTTCTCGCTTACCTCCAACCGGGTGCTCGGCGCCCTGGTCGGCGTGGTGGTCACGGTCGTGTTCCAGAGCTCGGGCGCGACCACGGTCCTGCTCATCGGTATGGCTTCGGCCGGCATCCTCGGCCTTGGCCAGGCGCTCGGCGTCATCCTCGGCGCCGACATCGGCACCACCATCACCGTCCAGGTCCTGGCTTTCCGGCTGTTCGACTACGCGCTGGCCGTCGCCGTGCTCGGCTTCATCCTGATGAACGCCCACCGCCGGCTGCGCGACGCCGGCCAGGCGATCTTCGGATTCGGGCTCGTGTTCTTCTCGCTCAAGGTGGTGCTCACCGCCACCGAGCCCCTGAACCACGTGCCGCAGGTTACCGGGGCGCTGGCCGGGCTCGGCGCGCACCCCTGGCTCGGCCTGCTGTTCGCGCTGGTCTTCACCGCCCTGGTCCGCTCGTCGGCCGCCACCATCGGCATCGTCGTCGGCCTGTCCTTCTCCGGGCTAATTGACCTGGCCGGCGCGGTCCCGTTCATCCTCGGCGCCAACATCGGCACCAGCTTCGCCGCGGTGCTGGCCTCGTGGCGCACCGGGGTCGAGGCGCGGCGCATTGCCTTCGGCCACGTCCTGTTCAAGGTCATCATCGTCGGCGCCTGCCTGCCGCTGCTGCCCTGGCTCACGCAGCTGGTCGCGGCCACCGCCGGGGACCTGCCCCGCCAGGTCGCCAACGCCCACACGCTCATCAACCTGGCCGCCCTGGTTCTCTTCCTGCCCCTGCTCACGCCGTACCGGAAGCTGATCGAGCGGCTGGTCCGGCCGCGGCCGGGCGAAAGCTTCGGCCCGCGCTACCTGGCCGGCGGCGCCGTCGAATCGCCCGAACTGGCGGTCGCCCAGGCGACGCGCGAAGTGCTCAGGATGGCGGACCGGGTCCAGCGGATGTACCACCGGGCGCTCGCCGTGTTCATCGAGCGCGACAAGACCGGCCGCCGCGAGGTGGTGGCCACCGATGACCAGGTGGACCGGCTCGAAACCGACATCATCGGTTTCCTCGCCCGGATATCGCAGGAAGAACTGAACGAGGAGCAGTCACGCAAGACCGCGGCCCTGTACCACGTCACCGACCACCTCGAGCACATCGCCGACATCGTATCCAAGAGCCTGATGGCCCACGCCCGCAAGCGCATCGAGGAAGGGCTGGCATTCTCGGACGAGGGCATCGAAGAAATCCGGGGGTTCCACGCCGAGGTCGGCAAAAACATCCAGGCGGCCATCGCCTGCATCACCACCTGGGACCAGCAGCTCGCCCGCCGGCTCGCCGCCTGCAAGGACTGGGGCAACGCCCGCCAGCACGAGCTCCAGGCCCGGCACCTCGAACGACTCTGCCAGGGCCTGAAGCCGACCCTCGACACCTCGTCGGTCCACCTCGACTTCATTGCCGACCTCGAGCGGGTGAACTTCCACTGCTCGCGGATCGGCGCCGCGGTCGCCGGGCTCCCGGCCCGGCCCGCGCGCCGGCGCTAGGTCCAGCGCTCGCGCCGGACCTTGGATTCGTCGTACTGCGTGCGCGGTTCCGGCGTTTCGGCCGGGACGCCGACCGCAACCAGGCATAGCAGGCCGAACCGGTCCGGGACGCCGAGCTGTTCTTTCAGGCTCTTCTCGCGTTCGGCGCGCGGGTGCACGCCCAGCCAGCAGGCACCCAGCTTGAGCAGCGCAGCCGCGACCAGGATATTCTCGGTCGCGGCCGAGCAGTCCTGCACCCAGAAGGCGTCGTTCACCTCCCGGTCGCCGCAGACCGCGATGCACGCCCCGGCCGACTTGAGCATCTGGGCGTAGGGGTGGATTGCGGCCAGCCGGTCCAGTTCCTGCCGGCCGGTCACCGCTATAAACCGCCACGGCTGAAGGTTGCGCGCCGAGGGCGCGGCCATCCCGGCCTCGAGCAGGGCCCTGATGTCCTGCTCGGAAACCGCCGCGCCGGTGTAGTCCCGAACACTGCGCCTGGCGCAGATGGTCTGTATTCTCTCATCCATCCTCGTGGTCTCCTCTCTCTCTACCATAACGGACAGGCGGGCGCCCGGCAAGGGCACCCGCCCAATCTGTCCGGGCAGCGTTCAGCGCGCCAGCACCGCCCGCGCGACGCGAGTCTCGTTGCCGGCCGCCAGCCGGCAGAAATAGACCCCGGCCGCCAGCCGGTTGCCCGAGTCGTCGCGGCCGTCCCAGCTGACCTCGGAAGCCCCCGGCTCGAAACTGCCCAGCGTGCGCACCACCCGGCCCGAATTGTCCAGCACCGCCAGTTCGGCGCGCCGGGCGAGGCCCAAACTGAACCGCACCGGCGGCCCGCCCGGCACCGGGCTCACCCGGAAACGCTCGACCGACCGCGGGGCCAGCTCGGCCACCCCGGTTTGCTCGATGCCCAAGTAGAGCTCGACCTGCCCCTCGTAGGTGCTCAGGAGAAAATCGGGCGTGCCGTCGTTATCCCAGTCCCCGAACCCGCAGCGCGAGCCGTAGTAGTAGCCGGTCCGGGTCCAGCGCACCGGCCGGTCGTCCTCGAACTTCAGGGTCTCGCCCCGGGCGAAGACCGGGTTGGTATCCGGCCCTTCGTTCCTGAAGAATTGGACGTAACCGTTGTTCTCGCCGACCAGCAGGTCGTCGCGGCCGTCGCCGTCCAGGTCGAACACGTACGGGTTGGACCGGTAGATGGACACCTGCGAGCCGCCCGCCTGAAATGCGGAGTAGCTCGAGTTGTCGAACTTCGGCCAGGTGTCGCTCCCGACGTTCGGGTAGATACGGATCTGGTAGCTCTCGGTGCCGATGACGAGGTCGCGCATCCCGTCGCCGTCGAAGTCGAACAGGTTCGGCTCCGAGTTCGAGCCGACGTCCATTATCGAACCGTTGATGTCGGTGTACTGCTTGTAGGCGGTCAGCGAATCGCCGGTCCGGATGAAGACGTTAAGGTAACCGTTACGGTCACCCGAAATGAGGTCCCACTCGCCGTCGGCGTTCCAGTCCACGACCCGTGGACTCGAGCCGACGCATCAACCCGAAGGCAGGGTTATCTGGGCCCCGCTCGCCCGCAGGTACTCAAACCCCGAGAACGCCGGGGCCGAATCCTCGCCGACGTTCGAGTAAAACCTGATGTAGCCGGACGTGAACTGGCCCAGCACCAGGTCCTTTCTACCGTCCAAGTCCCAGTCGAACATCTGCGGTGCGCCGTAGTAGCCGACATCGATGGTGGTGCCGTTATCGGTCAGCAGCACCGGCTCGGCGAACCTCGGTATCTGGGCGAACGCCACGGTTGCGAGCAGCGCCGCCCCCAACACAAGTACTTTCCTCACGGTCATACCTCCGGTGGTAGGTTGTCTGCCGGACTGCGCCCGTCGGGCCATTCTACCATTCCTTCCCGGGCCGCGTCAAGCGCGTGCCCGGTCATCACCGGCGCGCCCGGATAAACTTTGCCTCTTCCCGGGCGCCGCCGCCGACCAGCCGGACGAAATACACGCCCCGAGCCAACTGCCGGCCGGAGTCGTCGAGCCCGTCCCACGCAACCGCGTGCTCGCCGGCCTCGAACCGGCCGTCCGCCAGCGTGCGCGCCGCGCGGCCCGAGGCGTCGAACACCCGGACCACGACCGCACCCGTGTGAGCGAGGCCGAAGCGGACTAACACCCGGCCCGGGGCCGGGTTGGGCGTGACTGCCAGCCTCCCGTTCCCCGGAAGCACAGCGGCGCCGGCCGGTTCCGCAACACCGATGAGCACCGGCGGCTCGGTCGTGAACCGTATCGCGCGCCCCGCGGCGAACGGCAGGCTGCCCGCGTGCGGCCGGTTGTCGAACAGGCAGTTGATACCCACCAACCCCTCCGCGTCCTGCATCCCGACGGTCGCCGCGACGATACTGCTCGCGGTGGCGTACTGGCAGGTGAGACTGCTGTTGCCGTCCGGCCCGGCCATCGTCGTGTCGTGGATGATGACCTGGAACCGGTCCCACGCGGTCGGCTGCCACGAGTAACGCACCGAGTCCCACTCGACGACCAGCCGGTGATTGGCCGGGTCGTGCCACCAGTACACCCCGCCGCCCAGCTCCGGGTTCAAATCGTCCCAGAGCACCGCAACCAACGCCCGGTGGCGGGTCGTCGGGAGCTCGCGGTTCTGCCACGCCCGGTCGGTCGACGCGCCGGGCGCGAACCAGCCGTTCGAGCAGACGCTGATGGTGTCGAAAGCGGCGTCATAGTAGACGAACGGGCCGAAACCCGCGGGCAGGGCCAACGGCTTTGTCTCCTGGTCCAGCAGCTCGAGCCGGGTTCCGACCCCGCGAATCTCCACCCACTCGTAGTCCGGCGCCTGCTCGTAGAAGACGTCGCCGTCGTCGTAGGCGAAGTAGACCGGCGGCGTGCGCGGGCCGTCCGGTATCGGGTCGCTCCCGACCATCTCGCCGGTCGCCAGCGCGAACACCAGCATCGTGTCGAACCCGTGGTCGCCGCTGACCCGAAGCTCGCAGGGAATGCTGATGCCCGGCGTCATCCCGGGCTCGGCCGTCACCTCGAACCGGTCGGCGCAGGCCGCCGAATCGCCGGCGAGCACCGTGCCGAAGAAACCGCTCGAGTCGGTGACCGCGATGATGGTGTCGAGACTGCGCAGCGCGCCGCCGACCTCGAACCGGTTGCCGGAGCCCGTGTTCGCGATCGTCACCACCAGCTCGGCGGACTCGCCCGGGTCCAGCCGGCCGTTCGGCCGGATGCCGCCCGCGTCCTCGATGCGGCACCCGACGTAGCGGAACACCGCGTTCCGGGTCGGCAGCACGAACAGCGACACCCAGGTGTCGCCGGCGCCGGTGCAGACCAGCGAGCAGGCGACCGGGTAGTCGTCGGGCAGACCGGGCGCCAGCCTGACGCCGAAACCGGTCAGGCTCCAGGCCGAATCGGCCGGCGGTATCGAGCCGAACTCGACCTCGGGTTCGGTTATCGTCACGCCGGGCGTGGACGTGTACAGGTGCCCGGTGATGCCCTCGGCGGCCACGCCGCCGAAGTTGCGGACCTGGACCTTAACGCGGACCTCCTCGCCCGGGCTGACGAACCCGTCGCCATTGCCCCCGGGGGCGCTGTCGGTCGCGCGGAAACCGATGTAGCGGATGTGGGGCCGGCCGGCCAGGTTAACCAGTAAGATGTCGTCGGCGAAGACCTTCGCCTCGGTGTTGCAGCCCCCTCAGCCGGTCCGGCCGGTCCCGTAGCTCTCCAGCACCACCGCCACCCGGGCGATGTCGTTGCGGTTGATGCCCGGCAGGCCGTCGAGCTCCGCGTCCACCAACAGCTCGAAGTCGTTCCACACCCCGCTGTCCACCTCGACCACGTGCTGGGTCGGCGTCGTCGCCAGGGTGCAGGAACCGGCCTTGTGGATGAACATCGTTCGGCCGAGCAATACGCCGCCGGCATCCTGGTATTCCAGCGCCAGCGTCGCGTAGGCGTAGTACCCGGACGTGCCGCCGGTCATCGCGGCCAGCCGCGCCGAGCCCGCGAACAACAGCTCGGTCGAGCTGACGCTCGCCGCCTGCCGGGCGCGCGCGTAGTACTGGTACGACTTCATCACGTACAGCTCGTTGTCCGGGTCGGGGTGATAGTCCGGCCCCGCGCTCACCTCCCAGGAACCCTGGGCGTTGTTGTACTCGACGGTCCAGTAATCGAGCGAGTCCTCGAACCGGCCGTTGCGGATGAGCTCCTGCGCCGCGGCCCGGCCGGGAACCGCGGCAACCAGCGCGGCAACCAGCAAAAAGACAATCTTCAAGCGGCCTCCTGTGTCAGCGGCCTGTCGGATGCGCCCGGACCGGGCATTCTATCCTGCCCGGGCCGACCGTGCAAGCCCGGCCGGGAACTCAATCCCGCAAGGGCTCGAACACCAGCGCGGCCGAGTTCAGGCAGTAACGCAGCCCGGTCGGCTCGGGCCCGTCGTCGAACACGTGCCCCAGGTGCGCGCCGCACAGCGCGCACAGGATTTCGGTCCTGACCATCCCGAACCCGCGGTCGGGCCGCTCGACGATGTTTTCCTTCGCGAACGGACGGAAGAAACTCGGCCACCCGGTGCCGGACTCGAACTTCGCGTCCGACGCGAACAGCGGCAGGCTGCAGCCCACGCACCGGTAGATGCCCGGCTCCTTGTTTGCCAGCAGGCCGCCGCAGAACGCCGGCTCGGTCCCCTTGCCCCGGGTGATGCGATACTGCTCGGG
>JAFGQF010000148.1 GCA_016935775.1 Caldifarciminota bacterium | reverse complement strand
TTGCCGCAGCCGGGCGCGATGTGGACGATGCCGGTGCCCTCGCCGGCGCTGACCTCGTCCCACGGGATGACCCGGTGCTCGACGCCCTGCTGGGGTTCGAGCTCGTCGAACGGGCCGCGGTAGCGCAGGCCGACCAGGGCCGCGCCCTTCAGTTCTTCGACGACTTCGGCGCCGGGCCCGAGCACGCCGAGCAGCGGCCGGGCCAGGATGTAGACCCTGCCGTCCAGCCGGGCCCGGACGTAGTCCAGCTCCGGGTGGACGGCGCAGGCGGTGTTGGCGGTGAGTGTCCAGGGCGTCGTGGTCCAGACCAGCAGGTACTCGCCGTGTTGGTCAGCCAGCGGCAGGCGGAAGAAGACCGCCTTGTGAGTGAGCTCGCGGTAGCCCTCGGTGACGATCTCCATGTCCGACACCGCGGTGCCGCAGCGCGCGCACCAGGGCATCACGTCGGTGCCGCGGTAGACCAGCTCCCGCTCGTGGCACTTCTTCAGGAAGTGCCAGATGGTGTAGTTGTTCTCGTCGGACATCGTGAAATAGGAGTTTTCCCAGTCCATCCACTGGCCGAGCCGGATTGACTGGCCGGTCTGGACGTCAGAGAACCGGCGCACCCGCTCCTTGCAGCGTTCGACGAAACGGTCGATGCCGAACGCCTCGATGTCCTTCTTGCATTTGAAGCCGAGCTCCTTTTCGACCTCGACCTCGACCCAGAGGCCCTGGCAGTCGAAGCCGTTCTGAAACCGCTGGTCGTGTCCCAGCATCGCGTGGTAGCGCTGGAATACGTCCTTGTAGGTCCGGCCCCAGGCGTGGTGGACGCCCATCGGGCCGTTGGCGGTAATCGGGCCGTCGAGGAAACGGAATTTCTCTTTCGCCCCCCGGTTGCGCTCGACCAGATTGCGGAAGCAGCCTTCCCGCTCCCAGAACTCCAGCGTCCGGCGCTCGAGCGCGGCGTGGTCGGGCCGGCGCGCAACCGGTTCGAACACCTTCATCGGCTACTGGCGGGCGCGGCCCGAGTTCTGCGGGTCGCGGCCGAACTGGGGCCACGAGGACTGGGCGGGCGGGCTGATGCCGCGCACCGACCAGGCGACCGTGCCCGAGGCGACGTAGATGTTGCCTTCCGAGTCCAGCTTCACCGACGACCAGATATCGTCGGTACTGCCCTCGCCGAGCGCGGTCGCCCAGCGGCGGGTGCCGTCGGGGTTGACCGCGTAGAGCGAGTCCGGGTCCTCGAAGTCCTTCTTGCCGATTGACACGAGGGCGTAGGCGTAGCCGTCCTGGGAGATTGCCGGGCTCGATACCGTGCCGTTGCCGAGCGGCGGGTCGAACGACCAGTGCGGGTTGCCGGTGCCCGGGTCCAGGCAGTGAAGCTTGCCGCCGCCGCCGACGTACACCCGGCCGTCGGCGCCGATGACCGGGGTCGAGGCGGCCACTCCGACGTCGGCGGTCCAGTTCTCGAGCGACAGGTCGGCGAGGTCGACCGAGGCGAGCCGGCCGTCCTCGTTGACGACGTAGATGGCGCCGCGGCCGAGGTCAATGGCCGGCGACGCGAAGATCGACTGGGACCCGAGCGAGTACTGGCCCTTGCGCGAGCCGTCCGAAGGGTTCAGGGCGTAGAGCAGGCCGTTGTCGGTGGCGACGAAAACGGTGCCGTCCGGCCCGACGACCGGCGAGGACGGCCCGCCGCCGGTCCAGGCGGCCCAGCGCCGGGCGCCGGTTGGCTCGATGCAGTAGCAGGAGTCGCCGTCGGTCTGGACGAAGACCGCACCGTCGGAGCCGATTGCGGCGGTGGCGTGGACGCCGAGGTCGACCGGCGCGGTCCACTTGCGCGTCAGGTTGGCGTTCAGCGCGTAGAGGCTCTCGTTCTCGCAGGCGATGTAGATCGTGCCGTCGTCGGCGATGGCGGGCGCGGCGAAGAACTCGTCGCCGTCGGGGCTGGGGAACCACTTGACCGCGCCCGAGGCCGCGCGGCTGACGACCGCGCCGTACTCGTTGCCGATGATGGCAGAGCCGTCCGGGCCGATGCCGAAGGTGTTGAGGCTGAAGTCGGTCGAGTCCTCGGGGTCCTCGGGGTCGGTGTAGGTGAACTTCCAGCGGACTTCGCTCTCGCCCGGGTTGATGTAGATAAAGAACGGCTCGGACCATTCCGAGGCCTTGCCCTGTGCGTTCCGCGCCCGGCCCTTGACCTCGAATCGGCCCTGCTGAGTCCAGGAGTGGGTGTCGCCGAAAGCGACCCCGCCGTCAACCAGCCCGGACCAGGCCGACTGGGTGCCGTCACCCCAGTCGAACTGGTAGGCGACCTGGCCGCCGGACGGGTCGGTGGTGCGGGTAGAGCAGGCCGCGGCGATGTACTTGACGCCCTGGGCAGGTCCCCACGGGGTCTCGGGAACGAGCGGCGGTTTTGCGCAGCCAGCGACCAGCGCCAGCGCGAGGAGCAGGGCAATTCCTGCAATTCTCATCGTTACCTCCAGGTCAGGCGACCGCTATATCCTTGGCTCTCCAGCGTTTATGAGTGTGCCGGACAGCGGCAGAGAGGATAGCCGCACCGGGCGGAGAGTCAAGACAATGACGAAAGGCGAACGTCGAATGACGAATGCCCGGACGCAGGCCGGGACAACAATGACGAAAGGCGAACGTCGAATGACGAAT
>JAFGQF010000147.1 GCA_016935775.1 Caldifarciminota bacterium | reverse complement strand
CGAGGGGTTCATCAACGACATCACCGCCCGCAAGCGGGCCGAGGAGGCGCTGGTCGCCAGTCGCGAGGAGTTCTCCTCGCTGCTTGAACGCGCGCCGGTCGGCATCTACCGGACCACGCCCGATGGCCGCATCCTGATTGCCAACCCGGCGCTGGTCCGGCTGCTGGGTTACCGGTCATTCGACGAGCTGGCCGCACGCCGGCTTGGCGAGTGCCGGTTTCAGCCCGGCTACGACCGGGAAGACTTCATACGTCGGCTTGAGGCCGAGGGCGAAATCGCGGGGCTGGAGACAACCTGGACCCGGGCAGACGGTTCCCCGGTGTACGTCCGCGAGAACGCGCGGCTGGTGCGGAGCGCGAGCGGGCAGCCCGAATACTACGAGGGCACGGTCGAAGACCTGACCGATCGCCGGCGCGCCGAAGAGGAGGTCTGGCGGGCGAAGGAACGGCTGCGGACGTTACAGGAAAACGTACCGGTCGGCCTGTTCCGGACCACACCCGACGGCCGGTTGCTGGCGGCGAACCCTGCCGCGGTGCGGATTTTCGGTTACGACTCGGAGGAGGAGTTCAGGGCGGCGGGCGCCGGGGCGGTCTACGCCGACCCGGCCGAGCGCCAGCGGATAGTCGAGCGGCTGGTCGTCGACGGGCGGCTGGATGATGTCGAGGTCCGGGGGCGGCGCAAGGACGGGACCGAGTTCCCCGCGCTGCTGAACGTGACCGCGATTCGCGACGCCGCCGGCGCGGTCGAGTATTTCGACGGCGTCACCCAGGACATCAGTGACCGCAAGGCGGCCGAGGCAGCGCGCCGCGAAAGCGAGGAGCGCTACCGCCGGCTCGTCGAGCTGTCTCCGGATGGCATCGCGGTTCACCAGGACGGCGTCATCAAGATGGTGAACCCGGCGGGCGCGCGCACGCTCGGCTACGATTCGCCGGCCGAGATGGTTGGCCTGCCGGTGCTCGGGCTCGTCCATCCCGACGACCGCGTACGGGTCGTCGCCCGCATCACCGGCGTGCGGGAACGGGGCGAGCCGGGCGAGCTCGCCGAGGAGCGGTTCCGGCGCAAGGACGGCTCCTGGGTGTGGGTCGAGGTGGTCAACGCGCCATTCACCTGGGAGGGCCGGCCCGCGGTCCAGGTGGTGGTGCGCGACATCAGCGAGCGCCGGGAGGCCGAGGCGGCGCGCCGGGAGGCCGAGCGGCGCTACCGCCAGGTGGTCGAGCGGGCAACCGACGGCATCTGCATCATCCAGGACGGACAGGTGGTCTTCGTCAACGAGCGGCTGGCGCGGATGGCGCTGGGCACGCCGGAAGAACTGACCGGCACGCCGTTCGAACAGCACCTGCACCCGGATTCGCGGCCGGTGGTCGCCGAGCGCTACCGACTGCGGATGGCGGGCGAACCGGTTCCCGAAGTCTACGAGGCCGCGCTCCTGGCCGCGTCCGGCGCGCGAATTGACGCCGAGCTGAGCGCCGGGGTGATTGACTACCACGGCCGGCCCGCGGACCTGGTTTTTGTCCGCGACATCTCCGAGCGCAAGCAGCGCCAGGCCGAGTTGGTCGAGAGCGAGGAGCGGTACCGGCAACTGTTCGAGCTGGCGCCGAACGGCATCGCGGTTCACCAGGACGGCATCGTCAAGCTGGTCAACCCGGCCGTGCTCGCGATTCTCGGCTACGAAAGCGCCGGGGAACTGGCCGGCCGGCCGGTGCTCGATTTCGTCTATCCCGACGACCGGGCGGCGGTGGCGGCCCGGATACGGCAGGCGGCCGAGCAGGGCAGGATGGCCCCGGTGGCAGAAGAGCGGTTCGTCCGCAAGGATGGTACCCCGGTCTGGGTCGAGGCCGTCGGTACGCCCTTCACCTGGGAGGGCCGGCCCGCGGTCCGGGTGTTTGTCCGCGACATCAGCGCGCGCGTGGCGGCCCGGCAGCAGGCCGACGAGACCGCCGAGCTACTGCGTACGCTGATCGATTCATCGCCCCACGGTTTCGCGGCCATCCAGGACAAGCGGGTGGTGATGGTCAACCGGGCCTGGGCGAAGCTCTTGGGCTACGACGACCCGGTCGAACTGGTCGGCGAGAACTACCTCGACCGGGTGCCGGACGACGACCGGGCGCGGGCAGCGGAGGGGGCCGGCAGCGCGGCATTCGACGACGGCCGGCCCATCATCGAAACGCTCCGGCTTCGCCGCCGCGACGGCGGCTGGGCCGAGATCCGGGCGATGGTCAGCGTAATGCCGTGGCGCGGCCGGCCGGCGCTGTTTCTGACCGAGCGCCCGGCCGGGCGTTGACTTGGGCCCTGACCGGGCTAACCTGAAACCGTGTCGGTACCACGCCCAATGGCCGAGGCGGCTTCCAGTGCGATTCGCACCGGCTACCGCTGGGAGCTGGACCGCGCCATCCGCACCAATAACTACCTCCGGGTTTTCTTCTCAACCGGGCTCCTGATTTACTGCGGGTTCGGGCCCGGGTTGCTGATCCGGTTCCCGGTGTCGGTCGGCGGGGTCACGCTCGACGCGGTCTCCAAGTTCTACGCGTTCCGGCCGGTCATTTTCGCGCTGCTGTTCGTCGCGCTCGCCTGCGTTCTGGCGGCGCTGGCCCGGCGCGCGCAACTGCTGTTCGAGCGGGCGCTCGACGAGGACACCGGGCAATCGCCCGAAGAGCGCCGGCGCTACGTTGCCGACCTCAAGCCGCCCGCATTTCCGTTCGTGCTGTCCGGGCACGTGTTGGTCGACCTGGCGATCGCGGTGGCCTCGCTCGTCTCCTACGCCTTCTGGGTGATACTGCTGGTCGAGACCATCCCGATGGGGATGGCCGTCTACCAGACGGTCGGCATCGTGCTCGGCTGCTACGGGCTGTGCGGCGGGCTGATCGTCACCGCTTTCGTCTGGCTCGGGCTGGCGCGCCGCGCCCGGTCGCTTGCGGGTCCGAGCGAAGGCTTGAGCCGGTAGACCAGCAAACGCCAGGGCTCCCTCACTTCCAGCGCCGGCTCGCCGCCCGGCCGCCGGAACACCAGCGACCAGAATACCGTTTCCGCAACCTTTGCCCCGCGGCCCGGCTTCGCGAGCAGGGCCGCGTAGACCGTGTCCCGGGCCGCGATTTCCCGTTCCAGGGGCAGCGGCACGTTGAACTCGACATAGTGGCGCCACTCGCGCGCGCCCCGGGCAAAGGTGACGAGTTCCGAGGTTTCCGGGTTGCAGACCAGCAGCGCACCCTCGGGCACCGCCGCGTAGAGTTGTTGCTGGTACGCGGCCTGGGCTTTGAGCAGTTGGTCGTGGCGCCAGTTGACCAGCGTCGCCGCCGCGACCAGCAGCGCCGTGACCGGCCAGCGCAGCCAGGCCAGTCCGCGCAACTCGCGCGCGACCCGGTCGAGCGCGGCGGCATAGCCGAGCGCCAGGAGGGCGATGGCCGGCAGCAGGAAGCGCAACCCCACCAGCAGTTGCTCGGCCGGCGCACCGCCGGGCAGGTAGTCGTAGAACAGGTAGGCCGCGATGAGCGCACCGGCGGGCAGCGCGACCAGCAGGCGGCGCCCGCGCCGCACCGCCAGCGGCGCGAGGAGCATCAGCGGGTAGAGCGCGAGCAACGCGGGCAGGTAGAACGACAGGTTGCGGCCCAGGTACGCCCAGTGGAACCGGCCGGTCAGGTACATCGGGAACTGGAGCGGGCCGCCGTAGGCGTGCCAGTTCCAGCCCAGGCAGAGTGCGGCGCCGGGCACGAGCCCGAGCGCGAGCAGCGCGGTGGAGCGGAGCCGACCGCGGCCCGAGAGCAACGCCAGGGCCAGCGCGGCCACCGCCAGGATGCCGCTCGAGTAGCGCACCAGGCAACCCAGTCCCAGCACCAGCCCGGCGAAAAACCACTTCCGGCGGGCGACCAGCAGGAAGCCGGCCAGCGTGAAGACCGCCGCCGCGAGGTCGCTCATCAGGGTGCGGGAAAAGAGCACCGCAGTCGGGTAGAACAGCCACAACAGCGACCACGCCCGGTCTGCGCCCGGCTCGACCTCTTCGAGCAGGCGCCGGAACAACCACGCGCCCAGGAGGGCCAGCGCCAGCCCGGCAAGGAAAGCGAGCCGCCAGCCGGGCAGGGTGAACGGCAGGATGAGCAGGCTGTTGCCGGGCGGGTACTTGCTCGCCGCCCGCCCGTCCGTGAAGACGGTCATGTGGGGCGGGGGAATCCCCGAGTCGTCATAGGTGAGCCGGCCCTGGCGCAGCAGCAGCGCCTGGGTCAGGTAGGCGTCCTCGTCGACGATGGCGAAGGTGCGGGGGAAGAAGGCCAGCCAGAGCAGAGCGAACACGACCAGCCCGGCGGGGAAGAGCCAGTCGCGGCGCCGGTCCCGTGTCGGCACGTGACCGATGATAGAAGCAGGCCGGCACGTGTCAAGGCCCGGGCGGCTAAACTTCGCAGTTGCGCCGCTTCGGCGCGCCAGCAGCCCGCCGGTTGACGCGGCCGGTCGCGGCCGCTAGAATCTGACCCTTATGTTGAGTCGTATGCGCAAGCGCGTCCGTTTCATAATGATAGTCGTCGCGGTGGCATTCGTCGCCGGGTTCCTGCTGAGCGAGCTCTGGCAGATGATCGCCACGAGCGGCCGGCGGGACGACCCGCGGACCGCCGGGCAAATCGGCCAGGTCGGCGACCACCGCATCACGCCCGAGGAGTACCGCAACGCGGTCAGCTACACCACCGAGAAGTACCGCGAGGAAAACCAGTTGCGCGACCTGTCAATCGAAGACTACGCCCGCATCGAGGACCGGGCGTGGGATTTCCTCGTCAGCGAACTCACCTGGTCCAGGTTGCTGCGCGAGTCCGGCATCAAGGTCACCGAGACCGAGATAATCGAGATAATGAAGGCCAACCCGCCGGCCGACCTGCGCCAGAACCCCGAGCTCCTCGACGAGAGCGGCAACTTCGACCAGCAGAAATACCTCGAAGTGATGAACAACCCGCAGAACCAGCCCTACTTCGCCCGCTACTTTCAGGAGCTGGTCGAGATGCTGCCCAAGGAAAAGTTCCGCATCAACGTCGTCAACTCCTGGCGCCCAACCCGGGCCGAACTCGAAGATGCGCGCGCCCGGCAGGCCACCCGCTGGACCGTCACCGCGCTCTACTTCGGGCCGCGGGTCATCGAGCAGACGGTCGAGCCCACCGACGACGAAGCGCTGGTGTTCTACCGCGCCAACCAGGACGAGTTCAAGACCAAGGAGATCCGCCAGGCGCGCTACGTATTCTTCCCGCTCGTGCAGTCGGCCAAGGACTCGGCCGACGCGCAGGAGACCATTGACCGGGCCGCCGCCCAGCTCGAGTCGGGCGAAAGCTTCAACCTGACGATGCTCGACTTCTCGGACCTCCTGCCCGAGACCACCTCGGCGCTGATACCCCGCGAGCGGCTCGACGACATCACCGACTCGGTGGTCGGCGCGCTCAAGCCGGGCGAGCACTCACAGCCGTTCCTCGCGCCCTACGGCTGGCAACTGGTCAAGCTCGACAGCCTGCGCGCCGACTCGGTCGCGCTGCGCCGCATCCTCGTCCGGGTGAAGATGGGCGGCGAGGCGGTCGGCGAAGCCCGCGAGGCGGTGCGCGACTTCATCGACCGGGCGACGGCCAGCGACTTCGACTCGGTGGCGACCGACATGGGGCTCGCGGTCCGGCCGGCACGGCCGATGCTCGACGGCAAGGAAAACCTCGCCGGGCTCGACCTCGCCAGCCCGACCCGGTACGTCGAATGGCTGAAAAAGGCGAAACCGGGCGAGGTCTGGGACATGCCGGCGCGCGGCCGGAACGGCTTCTACGCCTTCCAGCTCACCGAGGTCCGACCCGCCCGGCTCCAGCCGTTCGAGGAGGTCAAGCAACAGGCCGCCTGGCGCGTCCGCCAGGAAAGGGAGAGGGGAATCTGGCTGGAGCTGGCGAAAGAAGCCAGTGCCGCAATCGGCGCCGGCACCACGCTCGAAGACTACGCTGCGGCCCACCCCGCGGTCGAGCTCCAGCAGGAGAGCTTTGAAGGGCTCATCGACGCCCGGCGCCGCCGCGGGGCCGATTACGCCGGCACCCTGCTCGCGCTCGCCCCCGGCCAGGTATCGCAAGTAGTCGAAGCGCCTTGGGGCGCGTTCATCATCCGCGCGGACGCGGTCGAACAGGCGCCGGGAACCTCGCTCGAACAGCTTGCCGAACAGCGCCAGCAACAGGTCGTCCAGCAACTGATGCAGGAACTGGTCGAGAACCCGGAAGTCAAAGACTACCGGGACCCGTTCTCGTTCTAGGCCGGTTGACAATCACGCGGCCGCGGATAAATTAGGTTCGGAGTGATGGCCCCATCGTCTAGTGGCCCAGGACATCACTCTTTCAAGGTGAAGACACGGGTTCGATTCCCGTTGGGGCCGTTAGACAACGCGGGAGTAGCTCAGTTGGTAGAGCACCACCTTGCCAAGGTGGGGGTCGCGAGTTCGAATCTCGTCTCCCGCTCTCTGTTCCGGGATTGCACTCCGGGGATTCCGTAATCTGAAATCTGGAATCTCCAATCAGCAATCCTCCTTGGCGGCATAGCCAAGTAGCAAGGCAGCGGTCTGCAAAATCGCTATCCCGGGTGCAACTCCCGGTGCCGCCTCTCCCGCCGCAGAAGTAAACACCAAGGCACCAAGCGCACGAAGGCGGAATCTCAGAGTGCTGAGCGCAGAGCGCGAAGAGCCGTGTGCCCGGTGCCGCCGATTCTGCGTTCTGCGACCTGTGCCGGGCAATCAGCACTTGGCCCCGTCACTCGAACCCTCGAATCCTGGAACCCTCTCCGTTGTCTTCTTTGTGGCTTCGTGGTTGACTCCTCCGTCCTCGTTCCTCGACCCTCATTCCTCAACCTTGGTGTTCCTGGTGTCTCATATGGCATACTGCTCCTGCAACCCATGGTAGACTCAAGAGTCGTCGTATGAGGACGCAGAGTTGTGGCCCCGCCGGG
>JAFGQF010000146.1 GCA_016935775.1 Caldifarciminota bacterium | reverse complement strand
GGAACTCCATCTCGAGATGGGCGGACTCGGCGTCAAGTTCGGCGCGGACATCACGCAGGATACGGCCGAGCTGGTGGATGTCGATCTCGCGGTGGTGGCGGTTGAGCACCTCGACGAACCGGCCCATGTGCGTGCCGCGGAAGTCCTGGGGCAGGCTGACGTACATGTTGATGCGGGCGACGGTGTGCTGCTTGCGGTGGGCCTTGTCGAGCAGGACGACCGGGTAGCTCAGCCCCTTGACACCGACCTTGTCGATGGCTATCCGGCGGTGGTTGCTGCCGTCGGTCCTGATGTCGCTCACGCCTGTAGCCTAGGCCGCCCGGTCGCGCCGGTCAAGCGCCGGCTCAGAGCAGTGCCCGGCGGCGGAAGGAGTAGTGGCTGTCGCGGGAGACGATGACGTGGTCGTGGAGCGGGATGCCGACCACCTTACCCGCCTCGGCCAGCCGCCGGGTGAGCCGGATGTCGTCGTCCGATGGCTGGGGGTCGCCCGAGGGGTGGTTGTGGACGACGATTATCCCGGCGCCGTGCGCCCGGATGGCCTTCTCGAACACTTCGCGCGGGTGGGCCATCGTGCTGTTGAGCGACCCCTGGGACACGTCTTCACGACCGATGAGCCGGTTGCGGGCGTCCACCACCAGCACGTAGAAGCATTCCTTGTTGGGATGGCTGAAACGCGATCGCATCAGCCGGGCCACTGCCTCGGCCGAAGACAGGTCGGTGCCGGCGTCGTCGTCGGCCGGCTCTTCCCGCCGCCGGGCAAGCTCGAGCGCCGCCTTGAGCTGGCAGGCCTTGGCCGGGCCGATGCCCGGCACCTGCACCAGTTCCTCGACCGGCGCGTCGGCAATCGCGGCTATCGTCCGGTACCGGTGGATCAGGTCGCGGGCGATATCGAGCACCGAGAGCCCGCGGGTGCCGCGCGAGATCACTATCGCCAGCACCTCAGCGCTGCTGAGCGCGTGCGCGCCCTCCCGCACCAGCCGCTCGCGCGGCCGCTCGCGCGCCGGCAGGTCGTGGACCGTGAACGCCCGCTTCGCATCGCCCAAAGCCGTCTTCTGCTTCTTCACTTCGTCCCTTCGCCCCTTTGTCCCTTTGTCCCTTCCTCGGTCGTGAATTCCCACGCGCACCAGCAATCGTCGGGGTGGTCGTCGGGCGGGCAGAACAGGCAGCGGGTGCGGATGCGCGGGTCGATGGTGGCGGCGAAGAAGGCATACTCGACCTCGCCCACCGACCGGCACGGGAAGTCGGCCAGCCCCCTGCGCTTGCGCGCCGACTGGACCCGGCAGTCCCGCATCCGGAACACGACCCGGCTGTCGGTCTGCTCGACCGTGTCCTGGATGTTGATATACGAGTAAAGCCGGTAACCCAGCGCCTTGACGAGCGCCGGGATGCCGCCGCCCGGCTCGATGCCGTGGCGCTTCATTATCCGCTTCGCCTCGACCACCGTGAACCGGCGCCACGCCTCGGTGTCGGCCCGGATGGCCGCATCCATCCCGTGCTCGGCTTCGACCGCCTGGAACCAGGTGCCGTCGTGGGCCAGCCAGTTCTTGGCCGCGTCCTGGATGATGCCGATGAGCTGCTCGCGGTCGAGCCCGGCGAGCTGCGGGAATCGTTCGTTCAAATCAGTCACTGCGCCTCCAATCTGTCCGGGCCGATGGTAGCCGCTAGTGCCGCGCTGTCAACCGACCGGCGCCGCCGGCGGCCGGGACGGGACGCGCTTCATCCCCTCACTGACCGCGAGGTAGATGGCGGCGAGTATCACCAGCCCGCCGAGCACCTCGAAGGTCCGCGGCGTTTCGCGCAGCACCCACCACGCCAGCAGCGTCGCCCCGACCGGCTCGAACAGGATGGCCATCGCCACCGCCGGCGCCGAAAGGTAGCGCAGGGCCCAGTTGAAACTGGTGTGGCCGACAAGCTGGGGCCCGAGCGCGAGCAGCACGATGAAACCGTATGCCGACGGGGCAAGACCGCCCAGCGTGTGGCCGGTGGCGAACATCAGCCCAACCAGGATGACTGCCGCCACGGTGTACATCACGTAGACATAGGCCAGCAGTTCCACCCGCTGCCGGACCCGCCGCCCGATCATCAGGTAGCCGGCCGCGCAGGCCGCCCCGCCCAGCGCCAGCAGGTTGCCCCGCGTGGCCAGCCCGGACCCGAACGACGGCCCGGCGATGATGGCGGTGCCCGCGAACCCGAGCGCTATCGCCAGCGCGATGCGCCAGGGCACGCGCTCGCGCAGCACCAGCGGCGAAAGGACGGCGACGAATATCGGGTCCATCGCCACCAGCACCACCGAACTGGCCACCGTCGTGTGCCGCAGCGACTCGATCCACAGCACGAAGTGGACCGCGAGGAACGCGCCCGCGCCGACAATCGGCAGCCAGTTACGGCCCGAAAGCTCGCGCCGCATCCGGCCAAACCGCGACCAGAAGAACGGGGCCAGGACCAGCGATGCCGTGAGCAGCCGGCCGCCGGCGATGACGATGCTGGGCGCGTCGGTGAGCCGGATGAGGACCGCGGCGAACGACAGGGCGACCGCGCCCGCCCCGAGCACCAGCCCGGCGCGGGTCCTTGTTGTCGCGTGAACGCTCAAGCGTGGCTAGCCGGCACCCGAGCTTCCCCCGCCGCCGCCTCCGCCGCCCCCTCCCGAGAACCCGCCGCCCGACGACGAGCGGGGCGACAGGGCGGCGGCCATCGAGGTCAGGTTGCCCGAGAAAGCGGCGAGGCTGGAAAGACCCTGCTGGAACCCGGCCAGCCCGGCGGTCCCGACCGTTGCCCCGCGGCCGGCGACATACCAGGCCGGGAAGGCCGGCGTCACGCCCCGCTCGGCGGCCAGCCGGCCGATGTTCTTGAGGAACTGCTCGGCCACCCCGAGCGCGACCGCGTAGACAAAGTACTGGTCCCAGATGGCCAGCAGGGTCACCGGCGCCTGTTCGATGGCCGAGAAGTCACGCAGGAACTTCTCGAACAAGCGCCAGCGCCGGTGCTCGAGGTGCGCGGCCGGGGTCCAGCGGTGAATCGTCGAGGCAAGACCGGCCAGCACCGGGTAGACCAGCAGCCCGGCCGCAATCGGCAACGCCCACGCCACCTTGCTGCCCTTGCCGGCGATGCCCTGCAGCCCGAACCCGGCCAGCGCCACGCCGGCCGCCACCAGTCCGAGCGCGACCAGCGAATACCTGCCGGCCGCGCGCCGGCTGCCCGCGTCCAGCAGCGGCCCGCCCAGCTCGCGCGCCCACCAGCGCCGGCCGTCGTCGAATACCCGCCTGAGCCGCGGCCGCAGCATCGAGGCGTTGGCCGCGCACCACTTCCGCAGCTCTTCATCGGTGACCGGCCCGCCCTCGCCCGCCTCGTCGAACACCAGGCGCAGGGTGAGCAACTCGACGTCACTGGCCGCCTCGCCCGGGTCGCGAACCAGCGTGAACCGGTGCCCGGTCTTCCGCCCGGTGCCGGTCTGCTCGACCCGGACCAGCCCGCGCCGGGCCAACTCGATCAGCGTGGCAACCAGCCCCCAGAAGCTGTCCGCCGCCTTGCGGTTGACATCGGCCTGCTGAACGAGAATCGCCGGCACGTACGCCGGCGGCGCGTTACGCGGCGGTTCGTGCTCGTAGATGGCCTGGTAGTCGAGCCTCGGCTCGCGGCCGTGACGCCGGTAGTATATAATGAGCAACCCGACCGGCAGCACCAGCCCGAGCAGCAGGGCGAGCGGCAACAGAACGTAGGTCCTGAGCGTGGCGGCCGCGAAGTTGCGCCGCTCCTCGCCAAGGATGCGCTCATAGGCCGGCCTGCCGGTCGAGGGCGCGCCCGGGAACAGGCCCGGTTCTGCCAGCAGCCGCGCCTCGACGAAGGCATTACGCGGCACGCCCCGGACTACGGCCCGGGCCTTGCCGGCCCCGGGGTCGAGTGCCATCTCGCCCGGCGGTGCCCGGGTGTGAACAAAGAGCTTGAACAGCCCGGCCGACGTCCCGGGCACGGAGAGGTCGAGCTCGGCCAGCTCCACCGGCTCGTGCTCGTCTTCGATGAACTTCCAATGGAACTCGGCGACATCCTCGTGGCGCCGCACCACGCCCCGCAGCGTGTAGTCAAGCAGGAATGTCCGGGTTTCGTTGGTCGCCGAGTAACCCCATCTCAGGTAGACCGATTCCGGGCCGTCGCGCAGTTCGAGCGGTTCGAGCCAACGCCGGTCCTCCCCGGTGACGTCGTACAACCCGTTGAACTCGATGCCCGCCGAACCCTGCTTGCGCAGGTCCACGAACGCCCACGAGAACGACCCGTCGAACCGGTAGGTCCGCCACTGCCGGACCCGCGCGCTGCCGTCCGGGCGCAGCTCGATCTCGGTCCTGACCACCGAGTAGTGGTAGGATTTGGCCTGCACCAGCAGGGGAATCAGCAGCAGAAGCGCCAACCGCACGGACAATCGTATTGACTATCTCCTGTCCGTCAAGCAACCTCGGGCCCGCCGGCCACCAAAGCCAGGAGAGCCCGGCAAAGCTCAGAACCGGGCGGGTCGGTACGGGATTTCGCGCACCCGCTCACCCTGGAACACCAGTTGCCACGCACCGTCGCGGCGCGTGTTCACGTAAGTCAACCCGCCGCAGGCCAGTCGCTCTTCGAGCCCGGCCGGGGTCGGGTATCGCCCCATCACCACCACGACTTCGGGACGGACCACGTCGAACAGCAGGTCCGGGTTGCCCTGGCGGCTGCCGTGGTGAGGCGATTTCAATAACCAGGCCGTTGCCGACCGGTCCGCCAGGATTCGCGGTTCGTCGAGGTCCCCGGTCAGCAGCAACGCGCGCCCGCCGTGCCTGGCCAGCGCAACGAGCGACAGGTCATTGGTCGAGATCATCCCGCGAGCGAACCTCGCCCGGGCAACGGCCGAAGGCCAGATGAAGTCGAGCGTCCAGCCGCCGAGTCGAACGCTCGTCCCTGCGCCCCCGACCAGCACCCGCGTGCCACGACCCTGGAACCGACCGATGACTCCCCGGTAAGCGGTATCGCCGCGCAGGGTGGCAACAAGCAGGGTGCCGATCCGGAAGTGCCCGGGCAGGTCGAGCAGCCCGCCGTAGTGGTCCAGGTCCGGGTGAGTTATCACCGCCAGGTCCATCCGGCGGATGCCCCGTGCCCCGAGGTAATCCCTGAGCGCGCCCGTGCCGTTGATGCCGGCGTCCACCAGCGCCCTCCGCCCCAGCCCGTCTTCGAGGACGAGCGCATCCCCGCTGCCCGGGTCAAGAAACACCACGCCGGGCCGCTCGGTTTCAAGCGCGACCTGCCACACCGCGAGGTTCAGGCCGACGAGCAGCAGTGCCAGCAGCCGGTTCCGGGCTCTCGGCTTGCGCCAGTTCCAGGCCGCGGCCAGCCCGGCGTAACAGCAGCCCACCGCCACCCAGGACAACGTGAAAGACTGGACCAGCGCCCAGCGCTGG
>JAFGQF010000145.1 GCA_016935775.1 Caldifarciminota bacterium | reverse complement strand
TCCTGTTGTTGTTGTTGGTCGGTGGATAGTGTGGAAAGGGCTGGAGCGGCCCTTGGTATAGGCGCCCCAGCCCTTTGGCTGCCCGGGACAGGTTGTGGTCAACCCGGTGGACAGGTGCACCCTGAATGCTTGTCCACCATCTAACTGACCGCCTGTCCCCTGCTTATCCCCGAATCCAGCTTCCGCAGCCGGGCGGCAAACGGTTCGTCTTCGATTCGCAACCGCTCGACCTTGTCCACGGCGTGCATCACCGTGGTGTGGTCCTTGCCGCCGAAGCAGAGGCCGATTTCTTTCAGGGACAATCCCAGGTTCTTGCGAATGAGGTACATCGCGACCTGCCGGGCGAGCGCGAGCTGCTGGGTCCGGCGGTTGGAGCGAATATCGGCGGCGGTGACGCCCCAGGACTTGGCCGCGGCCTCGATGACCGCGTCGGGCGTTACCGACGGGACCTGGGCCAGGAGGTCCTTGAGCGTTTCCTCGGCCAATTCGACCGACAGCGGCCGGTCGGTGAGCGAAGAAAGGGCCAGCAGCCGCACCAGGCTGCCCTCGAGCTCGCGGATGTTGGACTTCACCCGGGAGGCGATGTAGAGCGCGACATCATGGGGCAGTTCCTGTTCTTCGCGGGCCGCTTTCTGCTTGAGGATGGCGATCCGCATCTCCAGGTCGGGCGGCCCGATGTCCACCACCAGGCCCGAGCCGAGCCGGCTGGCGAGCCGTTCCTCGAGCGTCGGGATTTCCTTGGGCGGCCGGTCGCAGGTGAAGACGATCTGCGAGCCCGAGTCGTGCAGGGTGTTGAAGATGTGGAACACTTCTTCCTGGAGCCGTTCCTTGCCGACCAGGTAGTGGACGTCGTCCATCAGCAGCAGGTCGAGCGCCCGGTACTTGGACTTGAAGTCGAGCCGGGTGTTCTTTTCGATGGCCCGGATGAGTTCGAGAAAGAAGGTTTCGGCCGGGACGTAATAGACCCGGAGCTCGGGCCGGAGGGAAAGAGCGTGGTTGCCGATGGCGTGGACGAGGTGGGTCTTGCCCAGGCCGACCCCGCCGTAGATGAAGAGCGGGTTGTAGGTGGCGCCCGGGTGTTCGGCGACGCTGCGCGCCGCGGCGCAGGCGAACCGGTTGGACTCGCCGACCACGAAGCAATCGAAGGTGTAGCGGGTTCGGAGCCGGCCGGTGCCGTTGCGGGGCGGGTTCGGGACGGCCGCGCGGCCGCGGCGCAGGGCCCGGGCATCGGCCGCGTCGCGGGCCCGGAAGCTGACCGAGAGGTCGCGGCCGACCAGTTCGCGCAGCACCGCGCGGATTTCGCCGAGGTAGTGCTGGGTGATCCAGTCGGCGAAGAAGCTGTTCGGGACTTCGAGCTCGATCGCCGACGCGGAAAGCGACCGGACATCGGTCACGGCCAGCCAAGTGTCGAAACCCTCTCGGTTTATGCGGACCCGAAGGTGGTCGAGCGCGTCTTTCCACAGCCGGACCGCGGCCAGGTCCGGTTCGTCCGGGCGCCGCGCGGTCCTGGTGTTCCTGTCTGCCACAGCCATCACTTGCCCCTTTCCAGCGTAATCTCTCGGCCCGCGCCAACGGGTTGTCCACCGACTTATCCACATTGGTGGACAGGCTAACCTATTGACAAAAAAGCAGTTGGCACGCCCAGTGGGCGTGTGTCCACAGTCTTCAATACCGGTTGCGGGCCGAACGCATATTAGTGCCCCCGGGCCGGGTGTCAAGAGCCGGTGCGCCGGCAGCGTCAAGAATCGCCGATAAGCAACGCGGGGAGGAGTCAGCGGCCGGCGGCCACCGCCTGGCCGAGCGAAATCCCGCCATCGTTGGCGGGCACCAGTTCGTTGCGCCGGACCTCGAGGCCGGCCCGGCGCAAGAGGACGGGTAAGCGGTTGCGCAGCAAAGTGTTGGCCAGTGAGCCGCCCGAGATGACCACGGTCGCGAGCTCGTGCTCGCGGCAGGCCGCGATTGCCATCCGGGCCAGCCCGCGACAGACGGTCTCGTGGAACCGGGCCGCGACCAGCGCCGGGGCAACGCCCGCCAACATCTCGGCGGCCACGCGGCGGAGGATGGGGCAGGGGTCGAGAAGCAACTCGCCCGCCGGACCGCGCGCCGGCCGGACCGGCCAGCCGCCGCGCGCGCGCGGGTCGGCGAGGGCTTCGAGCGCGGCCGGGGCCTGGCCTTCGAAGGTGGCGTGCCGGCAGGCGCCGGTGATGGCGGCAACCGCGTCGAACAGCCGGCCGAGGCTCGTGGTCGGCACCGGGCGACCCGACGCGACCCTGGCGCCGGCCGACCGGGACGAGCGCGCCAGCCCGAGCCCGGGCGGTACCCGACCCAGCGCCTGCGCGAGGAAGCCGGCCGCGACCCGGGAGGGGTCGGGGAGAGCGTCGCCGGCCTCGACCAGCGCCAGTTCACCCAAGTGGCCCACCCGGGACCACGACCGGTCCGGCCGCACCACCAGCAGCTCGCAACCCCATATCCGGCCGTCGGTTCCGTAACCGGTGCCGTCGAGCCCGACGGCCAGCGCCGGGCCCGGGATGTCGTGCTCGGCGAGCACCGACAGGGCGTGGGCGAGGTGGTGCTGGACCCGGACCAGCGGCACGGCCAGTTGTTCGGCCAGCTTCTCCGCGAGCCGGGTGCTCAGGTAGTCGGGGTGGAGGTCGCAGGCCACCAGCGCCGGCTCGACCCCGGTCCAGCGCCGGTAGCGGTCGAGCGTCGAGCTGAAGAACCGCTCTGAACCGGCCGATTCCAGGCTGCCGACATGGGGCGAGAGCCAGGCCCGGTTACCCCGGGCCAAACAGAAGCAGCCGCGCAGCTCGCCGCCCAGGGCCAGGACCGGTTGTTTCACGTGAAACGTCGGCCCGAGCACTATCGGCTGGGGCGCGTAGCCCCGGGCGCGTCGGATGAAGAGCGGCGCCCGTTCCGGGTCGCCGGCCATCACCACCGAGTCGTCACAGCGGTTGGCGATTGGCCGGTCGTGGTCCAGGCAGAGGTCGAAGACCCGGCCGAGCTCGCGGTAAAGCCCGGCCCGTTCGGCGATTATCGGCTCTTCACTGCGGTTGGCGCTGGTCATCACCAGCACCGGCGGTTCGCCGGACCGGGCGCGGACCGCCTCGAGCAGCAGTTGGTGGAGCGGGGTGTAGGCGAGCATCACCCCGAGCCGGTGAGTGCCGGGAGCGATGTT